>CAZGMU010000354.1:0-5144 GCA_964526975.1 uncultured Planctomycetaceae bacterium | reverse complement strand
CAAGGCGGCTTTCGTCATTTCAAAACACGCTCTTAAGCTTTCAAACCAGCTTATTCAGCGGCCCATCAGCACAGTAATCTGGATTGCCAAACGTTTTCAGCTTGTGGCCGAAGGCATGCGAGAGGGATAGCAGCAGCCGATTATGTGGCTGGCCTTTGAAGTCGAACGCGCGTCCCATCCGGAAGCCGAGTCCGCCGCCGACGAGGACGAACGGGATGTTGTCGAGCGTATGGCTGTTTCCTTTGCCTAGTTCGTTTGTCCACACGATCGTCGTGTTGTCGAGCATCGTGCCCGTGCCACCCGGCTCCGGCGTCGCGTCGAGGCGCTGCGCCAGATAAGCGACCTGCTCGCAGTACCACTTGTTGATCTTGATGAGCTTGCCGACGGCCTCTTCGTTCTTATCCGGCTCATGCGAGAGCTGGTGATGACCTTCGTTGATGCCGAGCCAGTGCATGCGGGCGTCGCCCACCGAATTGGTAATTTGGAACGTCGCCACCCGAGCGAAATCCGCCGCGAAGCTACTTACGAGCAGCTCGATCTGTAGCTTCGAGAGCCGCGGCATGTTGTCGTTTTCTTCCTTGATGCCGGTCTCCAGCTTGGGAACGGCGTGCCCCATGTCGCGCGAGCTGTCGACCTTCAACTCCTGCTCCATCTCGCGAACGAACGTGGTATGTTCCAAAAGAAGCTGCCGATCTTCCGCGCTAACGAGGCTCTCGACTTTCTTGAAGTCCGTCGTGAGATCGTCGAGAACCGAGCCCAAGGTCTGTTCGTCTTTCATGCGGCCGTAGAGCTTGGCGAACATCTGGTAAGGATCGTCGATCGGCGCGATCGGTTTGTTCGGGCCGGCGTAAGACATGCGAGTCCACGTATCGGCCCGATCGGGCACCATCAGGCCGAACTCCAGCGAGCCAAAGCGCGTGCGCGTCTCTGGCTTCGATTGCAGAAAGTTCTTGATTTCCTGATCGAGTGAAATTCCTTTCGACCAACCTGCGGGCGTATCCGAGCCGCCTTGCACATTGCCTGGGAACAACTCGGTGCCGGTCAACAGGCAGCCGATGCCGCGCATGTGATTGTCGCCGTCGCCGCGAATGCGATCGGAGACCCCGCGAAGGACAAGCGTGCGGTTTTGAAACGGTTCGAGCGGCTTGAGGATTTCCTTGAATTTGAAATCTCGGCCCATCTTATCGGGCCAAAACTCTTTGGGAATGATGCCGTTGGGACTGAACACGACCACTAGCCGCTGCCGCCGCGGAACCGCCGGGGCGGCCAGCCCCAAGCTCGGCAGGTTCAACACATACGGCAGCGCCGCGGCCCCAATGCCCAGATTGCGAAGAAACTCTCGACGGGAAGGAAAGGTCGTCATGGAATCGGTCTCACGCAAAGAGCAATAAAGTGGAAATAGGAATAGTACGAAGATTCACTTATTTAGCGGCAGCAACGCCGTCCTACAATCAACAACCTCATCCCACCTTAGGGATGGCTCAAGAACAACTTCGGCAAATGGGGTTTACCACGGAGACACGGAGAATACGGAGAAGAATATATTTATCCGCAGATGAACGCGGATGAGCGCAGATAATTATTCAAAACACGTTCCCAGACCAAATGATCTGATTCTCATCTGTGTGAATCTGCGGATTCTTGAAGATATTCTCCGTGTCCTCCGTGTCTCCGTGGTTATTCTGAAAATCCCGAAGTTATTATTGAGTCGTTCCTTAGCTGAACTCTTTCGAATTCAGCTAGGGGTTTGGTAAAGGCATCGCGCTCGCAGCCACGATATTCAACAGCAACTTATGGATATTGTAACCATTTTCAGCAAACGATTTTTGCAGGTCGTCGAGCAGCGTCGGGCCGTAGGCTCGGATCGGTTGTTTGACGGTTTGGTGGAATAACTGTTTGACGAACGCCTTCTGCGATTCTTCGCTATTGGCCAGGAACCGGGCCAGGTCCTTTTCTCCGTTGAACTTCATGATTTCGCCCGATTGCGTCAAGTAGCTGCCGGTCGCATCGATCGGCTTGTTCTTGTCCGATTCGCGATAACGGCCGATGGCGTCGAAGTTTTCCATCGTGAAGCCCAGTGGGTTGATCATCGAATGGCAGCCCTGGCACGACTCAGGCTGCGTCTGCAAAGCCACGCGCTCGCGATTGCTCAGGTCGGCGTGAAGCTCCGGCGGCAACGGCGCGATCGCCTCCGCCGGCGGACGCAGCACTCGCCCCAAAACGCTGCGCGACAAAAACACGCCCCGATGGATGGGCGAGCTCGAGTTCGTGTAAGCCAGGCTCGCCAGCAAGTATGGATGCGACAGCACCCCCGCTCGATGACTGGGCTCGAAATCGACTTTCTGAAACGGCGAATTTTCAGCAAGGCTGACCCCGTACAGCTTGGCCAGCCGACCGTTGAAATACATATCGTCTGAAAGAAGAAACTGCCGGAAGTCGGCCGAGTCGCTGTCGAGCAGATCATCGAGCGACAACTCGATCGACGTGCGCAAATCGGAGATGGCCTCCGGCGTAAACTCAGGAAAGGCTTGGGGGTCCTTCGACAAATCGCGCGGCTGAGAAATCTTCAGCCAGACCAGGAGAAAATCGCGCAGCTTCGAGCGAGTGCGCAAGTCGGGCAGCATTCGGGCAAGTTGCGCGTCGATCTCGGCCCGCGTCGTCAACTTGCCGCTCTTGGCCGCAGACAGAAGGGCGCTATCCGGCAGCGAATCCCAGAGCCCAAACGAAAGACGCGAGGCCACGTCATACGGATCGGTGGCGCTGTCTCCCACTTCGCGGTAAAGAAATCGAGGCGACTTCATCACTAGCAGCACGACCCGTTTCACCTGAGCAACCGCATCGCCTCCTTTGGCAAATTGCCGATCGACGTACAATTGCTTCAATTCCTTGGGCAACGGCCGGCGAAATGCGCGCTCCGCGAAACCCACGCAAAACCTGCGGAGCTTCTTCGCGCTGTCTGCCTTGTCGGCCGACGCCCCGGCGAGCTTCTCCAGATTATCGGCTACATAACTGGCGACTTCGATCGCCCCATCCGTGCTGGCTTCGTCCCAGGCCTTGGAGATCGACGTGCCGCGCTCGTAGCCCACACTACGATCATCCGGCGGGAATCGAGCTTGAACGACAAACACTTCCGGCGAATCAGCGGTAGACAAACTGCGCGACGGAATGATTTCCAGCGCATGGTCGGGGCGCTTCCAGGCGAGCGAAAAGAACGCCTTGAATTTGGGCTGGTTGCCCTTGAACTTCTCATCCTTCACGCCTTGATTGATTTTGGAGAACTCGATGCGGATCGGGTATCGCCGGCCGCCTAGCAGGCGGATCGTCTCCCGATGTTCGGCATCGTCGCCCGAGCGAATCCAGGCGTCGATCAACGGCGACTTCATATCGTTGACATACAGCCGGGCTGCATGCTGCGTACGGATCACGAGCTCGTATTCGCCCGTATCCGGCGCCAGCACCGAGCCCTGCCAACGCATCGAAAACTCATCGGCATCGAGCTGCTTCGGATCGGGGCCGCTCTCGCCAAAGTCGAAATCGATCTGCGGGTCGACACGCTTGAAGTATTTTTCTTTGTCTTTGAACTTCGGATCGAGCGAACCAGATTGGAAGTACGTGCCCCGCAAGCCTTGCTCAGCGTTCGACTCAGGTTTGGGCTTCGGCGGAAAGCTGCCGATCAAATCGGCGACCACGTTCTGATATTGGCGCACCGTGAGTCGCGACAATTCGATGCGGGCCGGTTTGTTGCGAACCCGGGCTTCCGGCGAATAGAACGAGTCGTAGATATACTGGGCGACCGTGGCCGCATCGTCGGTCAGCGTCTTCGTCTCAGCGTCTTCGGGCATCGTCTCATGAATCAGCTTTGTGAGCTGGGCGACCGATTTATCTCCCTCCAGCGCGACCGGATAGTTGTCGTCGGTTCCTTCGCCAGCCTTGCCGTGGCAGCGAGCACACTGATCTTTGTAGACTTGTTCGCCGGTCGAAGCGGCAAGGGAAACAGCCGCGGAAGTCAACACCAACGCCACGGCCACGAACGGGGCGATCCGACATCGCAGATTGTGCTGCGGGAATGGCATGTCGTTGAGAGGCCGACGAACAAAGGCCTCTGGAGGCGGGATGGGAACCGGACAGAGGTTCGGCAGGAATCTTGAATATAGACGATCCCCGTGAAAACTCCAAGCAAACCGCCCACAATCTCCGGCCGAAACGGCCGGGCTATATATATAGCCGACCCGTTCCGGGTCGGAACCCCCTACGCCTTCACATCCTCCCACATCCGCAAGCCGCCAAAGTACGCATTATGGTTCCCTCCGCGCCGGCAGCCTTCCGGCATCTCTTCCAATTTCTTGGCGTTGCCGCCCCCAATCACGACATACTCCGCGTGAAACGCATTCTTGAACACCTCCGCCGCCTCAGCTACCCGCTTCTTCCAACGATCGATATTTTCCTCCATGGCCGCGCGATTGACGCACTGCTCCACGCTATCTTTGCCATGGAGCAGGATGTGCCCAAGCGAAAGCGGCACGATCGTACCATCAAGAATGAACGTGCTGCCGATGCTCGTTCCCAAGCCCAGGTACAACATCCGTCCCCCTTCGTAGCTGCCGAGCGCCTGCATACAGGCGTCGTTCATGATCCGCACGGGGCACTGGAACGCATCGGAATAATCGAAGTCGACCCAGCCGTCGCCCAGGTTCCACGGCTCGGCCACGGGGTGCCCATTGCGAACTTCGCCCGGGTAACCGATCGAGACGCGATCGATCTGCCAGTCAGACGTCACATCGCGAACTTTCTGGATCAGCTCGGCGGGCGTCAGCGTCTTGCCGGAAGGAAACTTCAGTTTCTCTTCCTCACCACTGGTCCAAATCTTGACGTTCGTCCCTCCGATATCAATCACAAGTATGTTCATAGAAGTAAGCTGTCGGCTATTGGCTGTCGGCTTCCAGCCAGAACGTAATAATTCGCACCTTTGATTACAAGCAACTCAATAGCCGGAGGGACCACAGAGAGTTAATAAAGCGAACCTGTCTTCTATAGACTCTCTGTGAGCTCTGTGCCCTCTGTGGCTACATGAATTGGAAAATTGTTCTAGTGGTCTGTCAGTGGTGAATGGATGGGTGTAGCTGGACTCGCAAGAGTCCGGCCCA
>CAZGMU010000353.1:0-5152 GCA_964526975.1 uncultured Planctomycetaceae bacterium | reverse complement strand
TCATTCGCCCTTAATTTCCCGCTCGCGTTCCTTGCGCATTTCCTCCGTGCGCGTAGCCAATTCTTCACGGAGATCGTCGCCAAGACGACCCTCCAAAAGGTCAACCATACATCGGCAAAGCAAACGGGGACGTGCGATCACATAGTTTCCCTTGGCGACGGCGGCGACCAATGTTTCCACGCGGCTAAGTGCATCACTGCTCGGTTCGCCGTTGGCGACTTTGAACACCGCTACAACGTTCTCCGCAAGAGTTCGCAACTCTCTTTCATCAAGCTCAGTCGAATCGAGATTTACAACTGGGGCACGGTAGTTGACTGCTCCCTTGCCAGTCAGCGAGGGCATTTCCTCGATTCTGTCTTGGAGTGCCTTGTAACTCGGAAACATTTCCTTGTTCTCAAACATGTCCGGCGTGGCCGCCAAATACAAACATGTCGATGGTGGCATCAGACTCTCATCGTTTTGGTCAACCAACTCCCGCAGCGTTTGGAAGCTGTTATTTCGGCGTCGACTTGTTTGGCCACCAATTAGCTCAATTTCGTCGATTGCGATATATAGGCCGTTGTATCCCGCTTCGCCCACGAGTAATGCCATCAGGCGAATGAGTTGCTCTGCGTCACCTAAGCCCAACGGCTTCAGAATCGTCTTAGATGCTTTAGTCTTGGGCTGATTTGGAGACGTCCATAGTTCGTTCGGATCGACTGTGAGGGATTCCCCGCCGCCAGCCAGCCAATTGGCAAATTGAGCGAGCAACAACTCATCCTTTTCAAGAAGTGCATAGAGGCAGACTTGCAGCGCGAGATTGAACTGGAAGCCGAGTCCATGTTCTTGAATAAACTGGGAAACCGCGCGTTGTGCGCGCTCGCGCGTCTTAAATGACAACGCGCCAGACGGATCATAACCGTTGCGTTTTGCAATTCCGATTAGGGCCTGGTGCAAAAGCGCTGGCAGTCCACGTTTATCGTCTGGAAGTTCGAGCTTGTCGGCAATTTCAGCGACAATGGTATTGAAACGATCTAGTTCGACTGATTCATGCTTAAGGAGCACGTAGGCAGTAACCCAGTTGCGCGCTTTTGCTTCGTATTGCAAGCACCTTAGGAAATGCGTTTTGCCTCCTCCATATCGCGCACGAATAAAGCGAACGTCGAAATGCTCGCAATCGGCCAATTCATCGAGGAGCTGAAGCGCCGTCCGGAACCACGGCGTCTGCCCGACCGACAACTCTCTTGCGAACGCTCCAGGCGTGGAGCCCGAGCGCAGCGCTTTGAGAATCTGTACAGCCTTCGGGCGGGGCAAAGACGTATTCATGGAGAGCTTTCAGTTTTTAACTAGTGCGATTCGGCCGACCTGTACGACGCGGCCTTCCGCTGGCGAGAACAGCTCCCATACGTCCTTGCGGTTGACGGTTGGACTGAGCCGAATCTCTCGGCCATCTGCGGGCACTACGTTTTCGGCTAATATGTTTGACAGGCGCCAGCGAAACGCCGGTCGCGACAGGATGCAAAATTTCGCCGGCTCAATCGTAGTCCAGAAAACAGGAGGCTGAATTAAAAGGAGGCACTGTCGAAAAACGGTCTCAAGTGAAAGATCACCCTGTCCACCCAGAGCGTCATATGCCTGGACAAGAACTTCGCAGAACTGGCGCAGTGTTAATTTGTTTGCATCCAAGCTTTCGATTAAAGGCTTCAAGGTCTGAATCACGAGCGGAACGTGGGGGGGCTGCTTCCCAATCACTCCTTCAATGGCAATAAAATCGTCTTTAAGTTCGACGAATATTGCACGCGCCACAAGACGCCGCTCGGTTGTACCATGCACTTCCCAGCCAGCCTCCGTCGCGGCTAAACAGAATCTTTGCCAGAATTCCGCCGTTGCCTCCACGCACGCGGTGCTTACTGATTTCCTCAGACCCGTCGTTGCCTTCAGTGCCCCCAGGTCGGTTTCGTCCAATGTTTTGTCAATCCGTTCGATTTGCTCTCGTTGTTTATACGGGTCGTCACCGGAAGCGATAATCGCTTTAGCGAGTGCAAGAAGCTTTTTGCTGAACGATTCAATTTCACTTGCCAAGTGTTCGATTGGCGTCAAGTCAGTTTTTGACATGGTCGTCGTTCTCCGATATCGTGCAATCGCTCAATAGATTTGAAATGCCAGTCTTTGGTACGACCGCCGTCCGACCTCGCAGCTCGACTCGGCCTGAAAGTCGAACGGATTTTGACAATTGTGGATCAACACGCATAGCCTCCAAGAGTTTTTCGACCGTGCTTAACTCAAGCAAATACCCTTGGCCTAGAGCCCTCAGGATAGTTAATGATGCCCAGGTATGCACTTGAACGGGGCCGAGTTGCCGGCGAGCAATCGGAAGCGTCTCGTCTAAAAGCACAGCTATCTGTCGCTGGTCTTGAAAGGCATCAAGCTCGCGAGTCTTTTGACCTAATCCGGCCGCGAAAAAGTGAATCCACCAGTCCTGGAAAAACGGTTCCAGATTACTCACGTGCGGTGAAAGAAGTTTCGCCGCCGCCGGAAGTCCCGGAGCGATGTACCAATTCCAAGACGACCGAGACTTCTCGTCGCAACTGTCGGCAGAGGAAGGATTCCGAGGATCTTCTTTTGTAAGCAGCCCTAGGTCTGTGAGTTGTTCAAACCGTGTAATGGCGTGCCGTTCGGCCAATAATACGCGCACTCCCTTGCGACGCTCCTGCTGCAAGCGATTTACGATTTCAGGCCGAGAACTTGCATTTACTAATGCACGCGGATCAGGAAGTTTGTACTGTCTTCCGATTCGTTCGAGCACATCTCGCAATTCTTGTCGGGTCTGCAACTCGGTAGGACTGTTACCCTTAATACTGTCCAGCAGGTCGCCCAGTGACTGAGTCGCAAGTACGCAACTTTCTGCGACACCTATCGGTTTTCCAATTTCGAGTCGGCCAAGCCTCTCAATCAAAAACGGAAGCACGTGGTCATGATAAAACAACAATTGAATGAAAAAGCAGCGTTCCTCAATGGAGAGCACGAATGGATTATCTTCAACCCAACTTGTTTCCTCCGGACGACCGCGGATGCCATTTAGGATTGCCGCCCATTCAGAAAGCCTACCGCTCTGTGCAATTAGGCCAAGCATTTCGGCCCATGTCACAAGTCGATCAAGAGTACTAGGAACAAAGCCGACAATCCACGAAGGAATATTGCGGTTGCGAATAAGCTTTTTGGGGTCGAAATCTTCAATGCGACGCCCAGCCAGTGATGGGCGCCGAGTTTCTGGATATATCGCCTTCACCCGCTCAAGGATGTCTTCAGGTCCGCCGCGGGCCTCTCTGCCAACACGGCAGATAACTTTCAAGAATCCCAGTCGCTGTTGATACGGTCGATTGTAGTTGCAAAAAAGCACCTCAATCATTTTGATGCTCCTTTAAAACGCCTTTCCGCCGTGCGCAACGACCCGAGGCCGAACATCCATAACGAATGCGCGCTCAACTCTGTCGCTCGAAACGAGCGCCGTGCCGATCTCAAGGGACCGAATCAGTTCGGCCACATCCACCTCGCGGTCATTGACCTTAATCTTTTGCGGTAGTCCCGACTGCACGAGGTCTTGAATTGCATTGATATCATCGGTGTTAGACAATTTATGAACGATAAGAGAGTCGAGTTGCTTAATCGCCTTCGGTGAGATTGCACCTTTTGGAATTTGCGTAGCTAGCCAGATGGACAGGCCGTAATTGCGTCCCTCCAATATGTACGATTCAATCGCAGTACGTGCTGGCCCTCCTCCCGCGGCCGGAAGAATCATCTGCGCCTCGTCGATCGCCAGGATGGTGCGTGGCATGACCGGTGCCGCGACAGCCTCTGCCGATGCGTCGTACGCCAACCGCCGCTCTTGTTGACTAGAACGCGTCCTCGCGGCCTTGATTTTCCGGACAAGCACACCGGTGATAATGGATCGCATGTCTTCCGAGAGCCGATTGAGGCACAGGATTGACAATTCTCCTGCCTTTACCAAATCTGTAACCGATGTGCCCACGTCACTCTGAAACAATGGGTCGCCGTGCCAAGTCCGCAATCGTTGTCTCACGGCCCGCACTGTCTGAGGACTGTAGCTACCCTGGATGTCGTTGTCATCGAGGCACGCAATCAGGTCCGCTAGACCATACACGTTCTTCGGCGCCACGTGTCCATTCCCGATGTCGTAGCCGAGCCGCGTCACTTTTTCATACAGCTCCCATAGAAGCATCCCGCCAGGTTCAGACACAATATTTGTGCCGTAGAGCAAGCCCCAATCCTCAGGCGTCAAATCCGTGACAGGAAGTTGGAACGGTTTGAATGCAGACGGATCCTCAACTTGCTCTCGTCCAGCTGGCATGTAGACATTTACGCGGATTGGGTCGACGGAAACCTCAGACCAACGTGACAGCAACTTGTATTGTTCCTGCATGTGCCGCGATACACCGTCTTGAACTGGATAGATTGCAGTCCAGTGGATATCTAGTGGATCGAGAAGGAGGACACCTCGTCGCTCCGGTCCATGAGTCGCCAGCGAACACGTGTCCTCAACAGTTGCGAAGGCTTCTAAGGCCGCCCCCATGCCGAAGGACTTTCCACTACCACGCTTCCCAACTTCGAGAACAACAAAATTATTATCCGCGTCAAAGTGCACCGGATGGGTATTGCGCCCACTATCGCGAAGTCGGCCAATCAGTACGTGATGATTTCCCGCCCCGCCGATGCATACGCGGCCGGTGATTTCGGGAGCACACGAAATTCGAACGGTTGCCATTGTAAAATGCCTTACGCGTTAAGATTGAGCTCAGATTCCTTCAACAACTTGCTGTAGTACTTGAACGTCAATCAATTTCTTATCAAGTGTGATCGCACGTTGAGCCGCTCGCTCCAAGTGGTTCAACAACTCTTGCGGTTTGTTCTCCTCTGTACCGATCGAATGATGCTGAATGAACTCGCGATATGCGTCTTCTGTGAACGGGTAGAACTCCAGTGGCTCGCCCGCTTCCTCAAGAATTTTAAGTAGTGCATCAGATGGTGGGTCGCGCTGAACCATCGTCGCGATAAGCTGTGTCAAAAAGCTTTCAGCGTCGGGAGGATCGAACGGCGGCGACGAAAATATGTTGCTGGCACCGATCCGATTGTAGATTTCATGCTCCATGAGGAT
>CAZGMU010000352.1:3111-5155 GCA_964526975.1 uncultured Planctomycetaceae bacterium | reverse complement strand
CAACAAGTATCAACACTTACCGGTGATCTGGCAAGGTGGGGAGTTCGCGGCCGAGGTATTTTAGAGATTGCCACCCCATCGTGAGCGGCGGGGATTATCTCCGCTATCTTGAAAGCCGCCGAGATAAATCTGGCGGCTCGCTATAGTTTGGTGGTAACGTTACTGCTTGTTAAACATTTCACCTTTCTTTTACGCTGTGATTCCCTTCGTCAGCGCCATGAAAGCGGTTTCTAGATTGAGCTCTTCCTCTCGCAGCAGCGTCAGTCGGTGGCCGGCGCCGACGAGTTGGGTGGCCAGGTCGCTATAGTCACGCTCGCCGTCGACGAGGGTGACGGACAGGTATTTTTCATGGTCGGTCACTGCATCGACCAGCTTGTGACCACGGAGTAGCTTGGCGGCCGCGATCCGATCGCCAGTGATGTTGATGTTGAGCACGGTATGAGGGCGGGCCTTTTTGAGCAACTCGGCGACCGTGTCGTTGAACACCAACTCGCCTCGTTCGATGATGCCGACCTTGTTACAAATATCGGCCAATTCGGGCAGGATGTGGCTCGATACCATGATGGTTTTCCCCATCGTGCCGAGGCGCTTCAGTAGTGTGCGAATTTCGATGCGGGCGCGGGGGTCGAGGCCGCTGGCCGGCTCGTCGAGGAGTAGCACTTGCGGATCGTGCAGCAACACGCGTGCGAGGCCTAGCCGCTGCGTCATGCCCCGCGAGAGGCTGGTCACAAGTGCTTCGCGCTTGTAGCCAAGTTCGACGAGGTCGAGCACCTCGTCGCAAACTTGCCGCCGCTTGGGGCCACGGATGCGATAGGCGGCAGCAAAAAACTCGAGGTACTCGATCACTTTCATGTCATCGTACACGCCGAAGAAGTCGGGCATGTAACCGATCATGCGACGGATTTCCTTGGGGCGTGTATAGATCGAGTGACCGCCGACATAGGCTTCGCCCCAGCTTGGGTTCAGCAGCGTGGCGAGGATGCGCATCGTAGTTGTTTTGCCCGCGCCGTTCGGACCGATGAATCCAAAAAGGTCGCCCCGGTTCAAGTTCAAGGTGATCGACTTGATGGCGTACAATTCGCCGTATTTCTTGGTTAAGTCGCGGGTTTCGATCATGTGAGAGCGATGGTTGTGCGGTGATGGATCGGTGCCCGGCGGCACTCTGTTACGGTCCTGTTTGGCGCTTTACCGGCAACACAAACCGATATATTACCGTGGAATCGTCTGGTTTGTCTGTGACTTGGATGTTGGGCTCGCGATTGCTTAGCTGGGCAACGGGACCGGGGGCATCGGCGACAAGGATGGCTCTTCCCAACTCGAGTGCGCGGCTCAAGTCGCTGAAAGCAAGAAAACGGTTCGGGAGGTGGGCAAAACCGAAGCCGCCGGCAGTTTCGTAGAACATCATCAGCCGCAGGATTTCGTTGGCCGAGGCCGTTTCCGGGACGAATAACTTGCTCGCCGTCGAGCCTTTGGCGGCGGCCGATTCTTCCAATGCGTCGTGCGTAACGATCGTTTTGGTCTTACGGGGGCTAAGTTGTTCGCCCACCTTAACGTGCTTGCCAGGGCCGATGTCTCCCAGCCGATAGGCCCACGAGCCGTATAGCAGGCGCACGTTCTTGAACGTGAGTTTCGTGTTGTTCGTAATTGCACCGGTTGCCAGTTCGTCTTGATCGACAAGCTCGGATTGGATCATCGGCTGTGCCTGAGCCGTCCAGCGAGTGAGAAACGATTTGGTGGCCGAGGTCAGCACGGGAACGCCCAACAATGAGCGCCGATCAGCACTGTAGTGGTACCCCTCGGCGACGATTCACAGGTCCATGCCTCCTGCCTGCATACCGCCGATGCCGGTTCCAGGTAGGCCCCACCACGAGGGCAGGGCTTCTTCACCGGACGTTTCGACGGGAAGCCGCGGTCCCACGACGCTTAAGTCGAATCGCGCGGCGGCAGGACTATAAACCACAGACCACAACGTGCCGCGCGTAAGACCCGAGGTGACGTCGATATCGACCAGCTCCATGCGATTGACGCGCGGTTCCCGGCCGCC
>CAZGMU010000352.1:0-3101 GCA_964526975.1 uncultured Planctomycetaceae bacterium | reverse complement strand
CGGCGATCCTGGGCGAATGGAGTTCTCCGGCGAGTTTCGCCACGCGGCAAGCGACATGGCCCCGCCGCAGAAGACGAGCACAAGCAGCGGAAACGTAATCCAGGCGACCAGCGGTTTGCGAATCCAACGATTCACGAATAGGTAATCGAGCGGACCGAGGAATGCAATATACAAGAGTGCCAGACCGGCGACGACTGCGAAACTGATCGGTACGACCGATGTAAACGATATGCCGAGTCGTTGGCGAAGCGCGCCTGCCAGGTCGTTGTAGCCGCGCGTGACGAGCCGCTGCGAGACATCGCCCGGGCCGCCTGGTGTCGTGAGGTAGGGACGGAGCAGTGCTTGCAAAAACGCCGGGCGGCCAACCCAGTTGGCGACCAGCGGCTGGCTGAAATCGACCGCGGCAAAAGCGATTTCGCCTAGCCCGAACGGGGAGCGTATCACGAGCGGCAGGTCGGTCGTCTTTTTGCCGGCATGGGCTTCGATGATGCCAGGCACGTCGACAAACCGCAGCACGCGGAGCACGTCGCCCGGAGCGATCGAGATCGGCGTCGATGAACCGGCAAAATGTTCCAACGGCCCCGTTTCAGGAAGGCGAACCGCCTCGGCGAGACTCCCCGGCGCGAAGCGGGCGAGTGGGCCGTCGGACGCGAATAGTTCCTTGCTTGCGCCGTCGCATTGGATGGCAAGCCGACCGCCGAGTTCGACCCAACGGGTAAGGGCTGCGAGGCGAGTTGTATCTACCGCGAGGTCGCGGCACAATTTTCCATCGCCCGCGGAGATCGCCAGCACATCCACCCCGTCGTAGCCCCACCAGTGCGTGGGCAGGTCGCTAACTTGAGATATTTCGACGACTTGTCGGGCGGGTTGATTGCCTTCGGTCTGGCGTTTGGGAAACGCATCCTGGAAGCCGGCAGGGGCGGACTCAAGCGATAGAAGCAGCTCGGCGGTGGCCGGCAGGGCGATGGCGGTCGAGTTTGGTTTAGCCGTGGCGTCTGGGCGGAGCGTTTTCTCGTCAAGTCGTCGTTCGCCATCGAAGAGAGTGATGCGCAGTGGGCTGCCGACGCGGCCGACCTTGGTGTAGATGGTGACGGATGTCGCGTTGCCGTTCGCGGCAGAGGTTTTTACAGGCTCGCTGACGATGGTGGGAACGCCGTCGTTGTCGGCCACCGTGACATCGACGCGTTGTGTATCGCTACCGCTAATGCCTTCGATTTCAATGTGGACGGGCGTCCAGAAGCCAACCTTGAAATGATTTTTAAAGCCAATTTCGACGCGGCCGATCTTGGGAGCAGCCGGCGCGTCGGCGGCGAACAATGAGTTACATGACGCTTCGAGAACCACGAGCGCGACAACCAACGCGAGTCTGCTCTGAATCTGGTTGCGGGATGTCGGGGGTGGGCTCATCGAGTGTTTGTTGGCACTATGAGGTGTTTCGGTCTGTTGCAACAAGTATGAATGGTTTAGGGATAGCTCAAAAATAACTTCAGCAGATGGAATTCACCACGGAGCCACGGAGGACACGGAGAAGAAATACAGGAGGCAAGAACACTTATCTTCACTAATCCCCGTCAATGTAGAGATAAGACTATTTCTGTCTCTTCATATAAATAAACCTAATCCTACTAGCATCGATTAGTGTTTTTCTTTTTTCCTTCGGTCTTCTCTGTGTCCTCCGTGTCTCCGTGGTTGTTCTTGAAATGAGAAGTTATTGTCGAGGTGCTCCTTAGGGTTTGCCGGCGTCGTCGCAGCTACAGACAAGTTGACCGCAGCCGGGGCAGCCCGAGCCATACTT
Source organism: uncultured Planctomycetaceae bacterium (assembly GCA_964526975.1). GTDB lineage: Bacteria > Planctomycetota > Planctomycetia > Pirellulales > Lacipirellulaceae > JABDGM01. Next base: position 1,306 of record CAZGMU010000352.1, on the reverse strand, counting down.
AGCTCTTACGGCGGCGGCAAGGTCGACGTTCGCCACGTTGGCGATCGTGGTGAGCCAGGCCAGCACATCGGCAAACTCGGCTGCTTGCTCTTCCGGCGTCCCTTCCCGTAGCGCGGCAGCCAATTCGCCCACTTCCTCCATGAGCCACATGAACGTGCCATCCACGCCGCGCGCCTGGTCTTTCTCGAAATACATTCGCCGGATGAGCGATTGAAAATCGCTTAGCGAAATAGAGGAGGTCGATTCGGTCACGTTGTGTTCCGGTTTTATGGACGAGTTAAGTATCTGATTCGTCGCCTGTTGCCCGGGCGGCGGATAGATTATTTTAACCGTTCGTAGACACGCCGCCCACCAACCAAAACCAGCTACCTTAAGCGGTTAGCCTATCTTTTTGCCGATGAGCGCTTCGGATTCCAGCGAATCAGATTTTGTGACCGTCGCCAAGGTCGGTGCGATACCTGAAGGGGAGGGGAGCTCGTTCCAGGTAGGCGACCGGCTTGTGGCCGTGTTTCTGAAAGACGGTAAGTATTACGCGATCGACGACCTGTGTCCGCACATGGGGGCGTCGCTCGGCTCGGGCTATTTGGATGATGAGGGGAATGTATCCTGTCCCTGGCACGCATGGCGATTTTGCGTGCGCGACGGCAAATGGGCCGACAACCCACGGTTGTCGGTCGATACGTTCGAGGTGCGAGTCGTGGGAGACGAGATCCAGGTGCGAGTGAGTCGACCGAACGAGAGTGGCAAGGGTTCGGGGTGAGGCTTCCAGCTCAACAGCGAGCGGCGGGGTTTATCCCCGCTGTTTGCAAACCGCCGGGCTAAACCCAGCGGCTCGCTGACTTCGTTGCACCCCTAGCGTGGGCACTTACTTCTTCGCGGCCTCGGCCTTTTTGTCACTGGATTCCGGCTGCTTGGTCTCGGGCGTTTTTTCCGCTGCAGGCTTCTTTTCGTCAGATGGCGTGACCGTGACGCCGATCTTCTGTTCGATCTTTTGCTCGATCGCCTGGCCTGCCACGTTGGTCCCGATCGTTACGTTTTGCTGCAGCGTGGTCGATTTGAGCCGGCCAGCCGTGATGTTGAACAGCACCTCACCGTCCGACGATTGTTCCTTGATCGTGGCCGAAGGTGTTTGTTGCTCAGCCGGCTGCTTAGGCTCACCCTCGGCTGGCGCGGCGGGTTCCCCGAACTCCATCTTGAGTTGCGGCTTGATAATGGCAAACGTATTGCCGTCGATTTCCTTGGTTCCTTCGAACCGATAGGTCGTCTCGATGCTTTGCTTACCTACGGCTGGGTTTTTCATGTCGAC
>CAZGMU010000351.1:2137-5161 GCA_964526975.1 uncultured Planctomycetaceae bacterium | reverse complement strand
CCGGCGATACCGCGATCGTCCCGGCGCCGTACTTTCCGATTCACGTCTACTCGGTCGCCCTCGCCTCGGGCAACGTGATCGCGCTCGAAGTGAAAGACAGCGAGAAGTTCCTCTCGAATATCGCCTATACTTGCGAGCAACTTTATCCGCGGCCGAAGCTGGTCATTCTTAACTACCCACACAATCCGTCGACAGCAGTGATCGAGCAGCCGTTCTACGACGAGATCGTGAAGCTCGCGCGCAAATACGGTTTCGCGGTGATCAGCGATTTTGCGTATGCGGACGTTGCGTTCGACGGTTACAAGCCGCCGAGTTTCCTGGCATCGCCCGGTGCGGCCGAGGTGGGCGTCGAGTTCACCACGATGAGCAAAGGCTACAATATGGCCGGCTGGCGTGTGGGCTTCTGCGCCGGCAATCGCCAGATGATCAAAGCACTCGCCACGATCAAGGGCTACTACGATTATGGCATGTTCCAAGCCGTGCAGATCGCGGCGATCATGGCGCTGCGCCAAGGCGACGCCGGCATGGAAAATCAGGCCGCAATCTACGAAAGCCGGCGTGATGCGCTCTGCGAAAGCCTGCAACGGATCGGTTGGGATATCACGCCGCCGAAGGCCAGCATGTTCTGCTGGGTGCCGATTCCCGAGCCCTGGCGCTCGCGGATGAGCACGATGGATTTCGGCATGATGTTGCTTGAAAAGGGCAATGTTGCCGTGAGCCCCGGCAGCGGTTTTGGCCCGGCAGGGGAAGGTTATTTGCGGATGTCGCTCGTCGAGAACGAAGCGCGGCTACGGCAGGCCGTGCGGCAGATTCAGCGTTGCCTTCGCGGCCACGACTCATCCACCAGCAGCGAACCCACAGACTCCGCCTCGCGTCAGACGGTATAGTTAAGTTGATTGCTACATCATCCCGAGTCGCAGGTGAAATTTTAATGCACCAGACATTTCAAGCGATCTTCCGTAATGGGGCCTTTGTTCCCATCGTCCCTTGCAACTTATTCGTGCGAGAAAACTCTAGTGTTGCTCCACCACTTGAACCCGATCCACAAAAACGCGCCGAAATCAAAAGTCGCTTGTTGGAACGGATGAGCAACTCTCCCTTACCAGCAAATGCTCCCAAACTGACGAGGGATCAAATGCATGAACGCGGTTGATACGAACGTTCTGATTTATGTGCATGACAATCGAGAACTGACGAAGCAGTCAATTGCCAGGAATCTCGTGGACGGCTTAAGCGATGGGGTGCTCCTGTGGCAAGTTGCGTGCGAGTATTTGGCTGCGGCACGCAAGCTGAAACCGCAAGGCTACACACGCGAGGATTCGCTCCGCGACATCGACGATCTGCGGCACATTTGGCGGACCGCCTTGCCATCATGGTCGGTTTTTGATCGATCGAATGAACTTATGGCCAGTCAAAGCCTCTCAACATGGGACGCCCTTCTAATCGCCGCCTGCATTGAAGTGGGTGTCGAAACGCTCTTCACAGAGGACTTTGGCGGTCGTGACGCAATCGACGGATTAAAAATCGTCAATCCTTTTCTCCCCTTGAATTAAATTCTGTCCAATTCCTGGCGACTCGCTTGACGCTCCTCGTGACTACTGTTACACTACTGTAATCACTTGTCGTTTTCAGCTTGTTTTTCGTGTTTTTACCATGTTCCTCCGTATCGAAAAAGGCTCGGCGGTTCCGATCTCGCGGCAGATTGCCGACCAGATTGCGACGCTTTGCGCGTCGGGCACGCTGCGATCCGGTGAGCGGCTGCCTTCGGTGCGGGAGCTGGCGCGGGAGCTGGCGGTGAACCAGAACACGGTGCTGCGGGTGTATGAGCGGCTGTGTGGCGAGGGGCTGCTTGAGATGCGGCATGGGCAGGGGACGTTTGTTACCGGGCGGATGTCGAAGACGCGGATGGCGGCGCATCGGACCCGGCTGGTCGAGGAGTTGCGGCAAATCGTGCGGCAGGCGACGGGACTGGGTTTGTCGTCGGACGAACTGCACGAGTTGCTGGTCGAGGCTGCCGATGGGGTCGTCAAGTCCGAAGTGGTTGCCAATATCGAGGATTCCAGATCATGAACGAGCCAGCGATTGAAATGCAGGCGGTTTACAAGTCGTTTCGTTCGACCGAGGTGCTGCGCGGCGTAACGATGCGCGTGGAGCGGGGCCGCACCTTTGCGTTTTTGGGGCGAAATGCAGCAGGAAAAACCACGACGATTCGGATGTTGCTGGGGTTGCTGAAACGGGACGACGGCGCGATTCGCGTGCTGGACATTGATCCGCAACGCGAGCCACTTGAGCTGCGACGGCGGATCGGTTACCTGGCGGAAGACCAGACAATGTACGGCTGGATGCGCGTCGAAGAGATCGTGCGGTTCGTCGCGCCGTTTTATCCGACGTGGGATCATGAGTTGGCGCTGAAGTATTTGCGAGATTTCGAATTGCCGCTGCGAACGCGGATCAAGCATTTGTCGAAGGGGCAGAACGTGCGGCTGGGGTTGGTGCTCGCGCTGGCTCATCGGCCGGAGCTGGTGATCTTGGACGACCCGGCGCTGGGACTCGACCCCATCATGCGTAAGCAGTTCAATCGTGATCTCATCACGCATTTGCAAGGCGAGGGGCGGACGGTGTTTTACTCTTCGCACCTGCTCTATGAAGTCGAGCCGGTCGCAGACGAGGTGGCGATTCTGGACCACGGGCGGATCATTCGGCAGGCGGAAACGGAAACACTGCGGCGTGATGTAAAGCAGGTTGTGATCGGTCGCGACGCGCTGCGGGAGATTCGCAGCCAGTTGCAGATTCTCGATGAGCGTATCGACGGCGATCGCATCGCGGTGGTCGTCGAAGGCGCCGAGCGGGCGATGGGTATTCTCGGCCGCGACGGGGTCGAGCATCGCGTTGTTGATTTGAACTTGGACGAGATTTTTGAGGCATATGTAGCAGGAAAGCGGGCCGGCGAGGCAGTGGAAATCGCGAAGTCGCAAGCGGAACTTCAACCTCAATTGTAGGGCACGGCATGAAAACCATCTGGCA
>CAZGMU010000351.1:0-2127 GCA_964526975.1 uncultured Planctomycetaceae bacterium | reverse complement strand
ATCGAGTCATGCGAAGCATCTGGCAAAGTCTGGCATGGAAGGAGTGGCACGAGCACAAGTGGAAGTTCGTGGCGATTCTCGGCGCTCTCTGGGGAACCGTGGCGATTTCATTGCTTTACGGCGGGCCCGATGCGTTTGGCCTGGCCGGGGTGACAATGTCGCTCTGCATGGTTCCCTTCGCGATTTTCGTCGGGCTCGCAGCAGCCTCGAACGAGCGGGCACGCGGTACCCTCGCTTTCACGCAAGCCCTGCCAGCCCCAATGTGGCCGATTGCCCTGTTAAAACTGTTTTATGGTTTAGGCATTCTACTTGCGTCCGTTGCTCTAACGTTGCCATTGTACTTTGGCTGGCTCCAATGGCTGAAGCACTTTGGAGACGCCTACAACGCGATCAACCGCATGTATAGCCACGGTTACTTCACGGGGAACTTCGTCCTCGACCTTACGCTGACTAGCATGGCGATCGCCGCGAGCTTGTTCATTTGGTCCGCGGCCGCCGGTGTAAATCGTAAGGACGAAGTCAGCGCTGGTGCGGTAACCCTGGCGACCATCGTTGGTTGGTATGTCTTGCTCTTCGTGGGTGGCTATCTCCTCGTGGCATTTACTCCACTAACTCCAAACTCGGCAGACACAACAATTGCTGAACGCTCACGGCGACTTTTCGACACCATCGCGTCGACGGTGTTCTCAATGGGGCCTGGCGGAATAGCACCGGCTTCAGCGATCGTCTTGGAAAACCGAGGTCGGCGACCCGAGGCCGACGTATTTCATGCGCTGCTGCTCATCGCATCGATTGCTTCGCTCGCACCTGGCGGTGGCTAGCCGATATGTGCGGCGGTTCGGAAAAATCAGTAACGTCGAGATCCGATCCCAACAGTCGGCCGTTCGACCACCCGCGGAGTTTGATTGGCTGTCGGCGCCGCGACGATCACCGCTCACGGCCATTGCGTGGAAGCAATCCCGTGAAAGCGGACCGCTAGTTGTGGCGGGGCTGGTCGGCATTGTCGGGCTAACGTTGGTCATTGCCATCAGCAATCTAAAAACGATAGATCCACATCGATTCTCCCAGATGCTCAGTGCTGTCAGCTTTACGTTGGGATCAGCCATCACACTGATCACGGGAATAGGCGTCTGCTTCTACGATGTCGTTCCTCAGGTCAACACGTTCTGGCGGTCTCGACCGATCGATCCCGACACATGGTTCTGGAGCAAGTTTGTCACTGGGTTGGCAGTGCTATTGTTGGTATTGGACTTACCAATCCTCGTGGTGCTGACTGCGATCGAGTACGGCTCGGCTCGCTTCACGTTTTCTGCGCCGGTCTACATCGCGGCACAACTCGCGCTGTTCTCGGCGGCGGTCGTAACGACCTGCTTGACGCGGCACGCTGTTTACAGTGCGATCCTCAGCATTCCATTGACATTCTCCGGCATGGTACTGGTCTGGATCGCGACCAAAACCGCAGGTGCGATTGGGTGGATCACACGCGTGCCGGAAACGCTTGGCGACCTGTCGCCACTGCAATGCTTCACTGGATTTGTAATTACTTTTATTGCGTGCACTGTGTTAGGTTGGCTCGCTGTTCGCTGCGACTGGGGCCGCAAGAGCCGATACTGAGTTTCACACGCTAGAGCAACTTTACCAAATTGCGTTCCGCCATCAATCAAAAGAGCAAACGCAGTTTAGCGTCGGCCGCCAGGCCGAATCTCCCATCAACCCGCCCTCCTGCCAGAACGAATAAAGTAATTTCCTCAAGTGGTTTGTCAGGGATGAAATGCTGGTAGCTGAATTCGCAAGAATTCAGAGAACAACCATGGGTCCAAATTCTTGCGACTTCAGCTACCCCCTCAAATCAAGACTGACAGACCACCAGTCTCAAAAGCCGCACCTACGGCAAGTCGCTCACCAGCGGCACGAACCCGAAAGTACCGAGATCTTCTTGAGTGAACTGGCCGCCGTGGCGAGTGATACGAATCATCTGCTGGTGGGCCGGCGGCCCGATCGGGATGATCAGACGACCGCCATCGGCCAGTTGCTCCTGGAACGCTTCGGGAAGCGCTTCGGCTCCGGCCGCGACCAGGATCGCATCAAATGGAGCCTGGTCCGGCAGGCCGAGCGCGCCGTCGTCAT
>CAZGMU010000350.1:0-5210 GCA_964526975.1 uncultured Planctomycetaceae bacterium | reverse complement strand
GAATCAAGAATGAGACGGAAGTAGCCTCTTTTTTGATAGTTGATATTAGTGGGGATTAGTGGAGACTAGTGTTCCTATCCTCCCAAACTTCTTCTCCGTGTTCTCCGTGTCTCCGTGGTTATTCTGAAACAGGGAAGTTATTCTTGACTCGTTCCTTAGGCTGGGCAATCACCATCGATTCCCGCAAACTTACCAATCCCGTTTTCGATGTGCAGCGAGCCTTGATGGATCCTGCCCCCTTCTGGCAGCTCTTTTTCCGGAGCCCACCGTGGAACAATTATTTACCGTGGATAACCTGATTGCCCTGCTCACTCTGACGGGACTAGAGATCGTACTCGGCATAGACAATGTTGTGTTCATTGCGATCCTTGCTGGCAAACTTCCGCCAAACCAGCAAGCTGCGGCCCGACAGACGGGGTTGGGCCTTGCCATGCTGATGCGAATTTGCCTGTTGCTTACGATCAGTTGGGGCATGAGCCTGACGAGCGAATTGTTCTCAATTCCGAGCTTTTGGACAAGCCAGCCCGGCGATGCGCATGGCGTCAGCGGGCGAGACCTGATCATGCTGATCGGCGGGCTCTTCCTGATCGGCAAAGCAACGACCGAAATTCACGCGAAGCTCGAAGGCGTGCATGAAACCGCGAAGGCAGGCTCGGCAACTTCATTTGGCGCGGTCATCGTGCAAATCGTTCTCATCGACATCGTTTTCTCGCTCGATTCGGTCATCACGGCCGTCGGAATGGTCAGCGCCCCGCCCGACGCGAAATGGGTGGGAATCACCGTGATGGTTGCGGCCATCGTGGTTTCCGTAATGGTGATGCTCTTCTTTGCGGGCGCGATTGCACAATTCGTCGATCGGCACCCGACAATGAAGATCCTCGCTCTTTCGTTTCTGATTCTGATCGGCGTGGTCCTCATGGCCGAAGGCTTCCACATGCATATTTCCAAGGGCTATGTCTATTTCGCCATGGCGTTTGCCCTGGTGGTGGAAATGCTGAACCTGCGGCTACGGCGCTCGCCCAACCCGATAAAGTTGCATCAACGATATGAAGATGATCTGTCGACGGCCACGGATAGTCATGCTCGGTAGCCGCCGCCCGCGCTATCAGTCATTTCGAGACATCCACCCCGACCAAGACAAGATCGTTGAACCGAGCACGCAGGAAAGCAACTGATCATCTTTCCCAACTTTGAGCATGATTCGCCTATGTTGAAAAATAGTCGGATATGGTCGAAAATAGAGCCTATAAGCGGAACTCTACACTAGCAAACGACAACCCCCCATGCTATCTCCGAAGCGATTATTCGTTGCGTTTGCTCTTTCTCTGATGACCGTTTTTTCGTTTGTCGGTCACGTGGCCGCGCAGGGGGCGGTCGATTTCAATCGCGACATTCGGCTTATCCTTTCCAATAAATGCTTTGCCTGTCACGGTCCCGATGATGGCAAGCGCGAAGCCGGCCTGCGACTCGACGATGCCAAGGCCGCCAGCGCGAAGCTGGATTCGGGGGCGATTGCGATCGTCGCCAGGCATGCGGATCAAAGCGAAGCCATCCGCCGCATTTCGAGCTCGGACGATGATGAGCGAATGCCGCCTTCCAAATTTGGCAAACCACTCACTAAAGACGAGATCGCCATTCTTCGGAAATGGGTCAACGAAGGGGCACACTATGCGATTCATTGGTCGTATGCCAAGCCGCAGCACGTTGCGCCTCCCGCCGCCGCGCCTCCTTGGCAAAATTGGCCTCGCAACGCGATCGACCAGTTTGTTTTGAAATCGATGCTGGGCAATGGGCTTCATCCGTCGTCCGAGGCGGATCGCGCGGCCCTCGCCCGACGTGTTTATCTCGACCTTATCGGGCTGCCTCCCAAGATCGAAGAGGTCGAAGCCTTCGTCGCGAACAGCGATCCCCAAGCTTACGAGAAACTGGTCGACGACCTGCTCCATCGGCCATCTTATGGCGAACACTGGGCCCGAATGTGGCTCGACCTGGCCCGTTACGCCGATAGCGCCGGCTACGCCGAAGACCACCCTCGCACGATTTGGGCATATCGAGATTGGGTCATCCGAGCCATCAACGACAATAAACCATTCGATCAATTTACCATCGAACAAATCGCAGGCGATCTGCTGCCCAGTCCGACTGAGGATCAACTTATCGCGACCGCGTTTCATCGCAACACGTTGACCAACAGCGAGGGTGGAACGCAGGACGAAGAGTTTCGCAACTCAGCGGTCGTCGATCGCGTCAATACGACGATGTCGGTCTGGATGGGCACCACGATAGCCTGTGCCCAATGCCACAATCATAAGTACGACCCGATCTCTCAGCAGGAATACTTTGGGCTCTTCGCTGTGCTCAACAACACAGCGGACAACGATCAGAGAGATGAATCGCCCCTACTGCCGGTTTACCAAGGAGTTGAGCGCAACAAAGCCGCCGCGTTTCTCATTTCACTTCCACTGCTGCAGGCGATCGTGACGACGCCAGCGACTGTCGCCACTTTTGATCTGACAATAGCTCGAGCTACCTCATCACCACGCGATTTGCAGCCCACGACGACGGTCCCTATCTGCCGTGAGCTGGTTGATCACCATCGCGAAACGCGGCTGCAGCACCGTGGCAACTATCTCGACAAAGGCCCTGTGGTGGAACCTGGGGTCCCGGCCGTGTTTCATTCAGCAGCCATTTCAGGGTCGCTCGACCGATTGAAGTTGGCCCGTTGGCTCGTGGACAAAAACAATCCTCTTACCGCTCGAGTCATCGCCAATCGCTATTGGGAAGCCCTGTTCGGGCGCGGCATCGTCCCGACCAGCGAGGACTTTGGCTCGCAGGGAGAGCTGCCGACTCACCCCGAATTGCTGGATTGGCTCGCAACCGAGTTCATGGCGAGCGGTTGGGATACTCGCGCACTCCTTCGCACGATCGTTACCTCTGCAACCTATCGCCAATCGAGCCAAGTCTCTGGCGATGCAGCCAAGGTTGATCCAGACAATCGCTGGCTGGCTCGCGGACCGCGGATCCGTTTGAGCGCCGAGATGGTGCGTGACCAGGCACTTGCCGCGAGTGGGTTATTAAGCAGCAAGATGTTTGGCCCGCCAGTGCAGCCACCTCAGCCGAAGCTCGGCCTGAACGCCGCCTTCGGTGGCTCGACCGATTGGCAAACGAGCGAAGGCGACAACCGCTACCGCCGAGCGATTTACACGAGCTGGCGCCGCAGCAGTCCTTACCCATCGATGGCCACGTTCGATGCGCCGAATCGTGAAGTCTGCACGTTGCGGCGTACCCGCACGAATACACCACTGCAATCGCTGGTGACTTTGAACGACCCCGTCTACGTCGAGGCAGCGCAATCACTTGCTCGGCAGGCGCTCCAGCACCCGGGCAGTATCGAAGAGAAAGTTGCGTATGCGTTTCGGCGTTGTTTATTGCGGGCTCCCCATGACAACGAATTGAAATCGCTCGTTGCGTTGTACAACGATTCGCATTCGAATCTGGCCGATCGCCCCAAAGCAACGCTGAAGCTTGCGACGAAACCATTAGGCGACCTGCCGGCCGATATCGCTCCGATCGACGCGGCCGCAATGACCGTCGTGGCCAATGTGCTCCTCAACCTCGACGAGATGTTCCTCAAGCGATAGGACGCGTCATGCACACGCCACACCTAGAAAACGTTACACGTCGACACTTTCTCTCCGGCGCCGGGCTGGGCATTGGCGCGATGGCTTTGTCCGCGCTTACCGGCAGCAACTCGCAGGCGGACGTGTCGATTGACGCCATCCAACCGCTGATCGAGCGGCAGCCACACTTCGCCCCGCGAGCCAAGCGCGTCATCTACCTTCATCTGACCGGCTCGCCGCCCAATTTGGATGTTTACGATTACAAGCCAGAGCTCGTGAAACGCCATGGCCAGGATTGTCCCCAACAGTTTCTCGAAGGCCGTACCTTTGCGTTTACTTCTGGTACGCCAAAATTGATGGGCACGCCACGGAAGTTCACCCAATACGGCCAGTCGGGTGCCTGGCTCTCCGACGCCGTGCCCCATTTCCATGCCGACGACATTGTCGACGAGATGTGCTTCATCCATTCGATGAACACCGATCAATTCAATCACGCGCCGGCAGAGCTACTGATTTACACAGGTTCGGCGCGATCAGGCCGACCCTCTCTCGGGTCGTGGGTGACTTACGGGCTCGGCACAGAAAACCAAAACCTTCCGGGCTTCGTCGTGCTGATCAGCAGCGGCGTACAGCCAAACAGCGGTTCCAGTTCCTACGGCAGCGGTTTTCTCCCGTCCGTGTTTCAAGGTGTGCAGTGCCGCTCGCAGGGTGACCCAGTGCTGTATGTTTCCGATCCGGCAGGCATGGATCGCAGCCTGCGACGTCGCTCCCTGGATGCGCTGCAACAGCTCAATCAACTCCAGGCCGAGGAGTTGGGTCATCCAGAAACACTGACGCGCATCGCTCAGTACGAGTTGGCGTTTCGAATGCAAGCGGCAGTGCCCGAAGTGATGGACATCAACCGCGAAACCGCGGCCACGCTCGCCGACTATGGGGCCAAGCCCGGCGAGAACAGCTTCGCGAATAATTGCCTGCTCGCTCGCCGACTGGTGGAGCAAGGTGTGCGTTTTGTCCAGTTGTTCGACTGGGGATGGGATTTCCACGGCACTACCCCCGGCACCGATCTGGAAAGCGGCCTGACACAAAAGTGGGCCACCGCCGATAAGCCGATCGCGGCGCTCATTCGCGACCTGCGGCAACGTGGCCTATTGGACGACACGCTCATCGTTTGCGGCGGCGAGTTCGGGCGCACGCCGTTTCGCGAAGGGCGAACCTCTAACAGCGCTGCTCTGGGGCGCGACCATTATCCCGACTGCTTCACGATGTGGATGGCCGGCGGCGGCGTAAAAGGAGGCCTCCACTATGGCCAGACCGATGAGCTAGGATTCAACGTCGTAGAAAATAAAGTGCATGTCCACGATCTGCAAGCAACGATCATGCACCTGTTGGGCTTCGATCACGAACGGCTGACATTCCGCTTCCAAGGTCGCGACTATCGACTTACCGATGTGCATGGCAATGTTGTGCCCGCCCTGCTTGCTTAAAGAACACGAGGTAACGGCCACAAGAAACACGAAAAGACACAAAAATTTTAGCGCATTTAACAAAATGAACGAAACCGCCAAGCACACAAAGGACGCCAAGCAATTC
>CAZGMU010000349.1:0-5252 GCA_964526975.1 uncultured Planctomycetaceae bacterium | reverse complement strand
CCATCTATGTGTTGGAAAGCCCACATGCTAAGTGGAAGCTCGCGGGCCGTTTGCCGCGACCGGTCGGGTATGGCGTAAGCGTTACTTACGGCAATGGAGTTGTCTGCGCGGGAGGAAGCGATCGAATGCGGCACTACGCTGACGTTTGTCGGTTGGAATGGAGAGACGGGAAGCTGAACGTCACAACATTGCCGTCGCTTCCTTTACCCGTTGCCAATTGTTGTGGAGCAAGGGTGGGAAATGAGTTATATGTCGCGGGTGGAATTGAAACGCCTGAATCAAAGACGACGCTAAATCGCGTGTTTAAAATCGATCTAAACGCCAAGTCGCCTCATTGGACAGAGCTGGCCAGTTGGCCTGGCAGCAGTCGCATGCTCGCCGTTGCCGCCGGGTTCGACGGCGCATTCTGGTTGATTGGCGGCGTTGATCTGACGGCGGATAAAGAAGGCACCGTTGAGCGACGCTATCTGCAAGATGCGTACCGCTTTGATTCCAGGCATGGTTGGAAGCGCGTAACGGATTTGCCTTTCTCGGTGGTTGCGGGGCCTTCGCCCGCGCCGGTGGACGATAACGGCATTTATTTGCTTGGTGGAGACGATGGAACGCAAGTCGCTACGTCGCCAGATAAACATCGCGGCTTTGGGAAGAAATCGTTACGATATGATCTCGCTACGAATCAGTGGATCGTTGCGGGGGAGATCGTAGCGCCGCGCGCGACGCTGCCGACTGCCTTCTGGCAGAATTCCTGGGTATTGCCGAGTGGTGAGGTGCGGCCTGGTGTGCGGTCGCCGGAGGTTTGGCGCTGGTCGTCCGGAATGACGGAATAAATATCTTTTGTCTACCTCACAGAATTCACCGTCTGTTGCTCGCATGGCATGGGTAGTTGTCGCCGTGCTGATGCCGGTTGGGCTCTTGAATTATCTCGACCGGCAAATGCTGGCGTCGATGAAAGAGTCGGTGATGCTCGATATCCCCAGCATCGCCACGGAAGAAAACTGGGGGTACATGCTGGGGCAGTTCAAATGGGTGTACGCCGTTTTCAGCCTGTTCGGCGGCTATCTGGCCGATCGGTTCAGCCGGCGTTATGTGATTTGCACGAGTTTGTTCGTGTGGTCGATCGTGACATGGTTGACGGGACACGTGACGACGTACAACGAATTGTTGTGGGTTCGATCGCTGATGGGTGTCAGCGAGGCGTTCTATATTCCCGCGGCACTGGCTTTGATTGCAGACTATCACACGGGACACACTCGCTCGCGTGCTGTTGGTCTGCACCAGATGGCGATTTATTGCGGTGTCATTCTGGGTGGATTCGGTGGCTATGTGGCAGAGGATCCGAACCTGGGCTGGCGGTTTGCGTTTACTGCGTGCGGCGCCTTTGGAATGCTATACGCAGTGCCGCTCGTGGCTATTCTGCGCGATGCTGCTAGTACGAAAGAAAACGCCGATTCATCGAAAACACCGGCGCTGCATGCTGCTGGTGAGTTGCTGACTAACTTCTCGTTTATCTTGTTGGTGTTGTATTTCACTTTGCCGGCGCTGGCGGGCTGGGTGGTTCGCGATTGGATGCCGGCGATTCTCAAGCAGGAGTTTGGACTAGGGCAGGGCAGGGCTGGCGTTGCCGCGACGTTCTACTGGCAGGCCGCAGCGATTGTCGGCGCGCTGACTGGTGGTGTTCTCGCCGATCGCTGGGTCGAGCGCAGCCATCGTGGGCGCATCTATGTGAGTGCGATTGGTATGGCGATGATCGTGCCCGCAATATTTGGAATAGGCACGGCGGGCACGATCTACATTGCCGTGGCGTTCCTGATGCTGTTCGGCCTCGGTTGGGGATTTTTCGACTGCAACAACATGCCGATCTTGTCGCAAATTGTCCGTCCGCATTTACGGGCGACAGGCTATGGCATCATGAATTTCGTCAGTATCAGTTGCGGTGGACTTGCCGATTGGGGCTTTGGAGTGCTCCGCGATCGGCAGGTGCCGCTTGGTGTGATCTTTGGAACTTTTTCGGGTGTGGCGCTCTTTTCCATTCTGCTGGTGCTCGCGATCCAACCGAGTAAACAACTTTCCGCACAGGACTCCGTCGAATGACCTTTCAGCTACGCGGTCTGGTTGCCGCGACTCATACGCCATTTCACGCAGATGGCCAACTCAATCGGTTGGCAGTGGCTAAGCAGGCCGAGCACTTGTTGCAGAACGGCGTAAAAATCGTTTTTATTGGTGGCACGACGGGCGAAAGCAGTTCGTTGACCGTCGACGAGCGGCTCGTGCTTGCGAAGCAGTGGAGCGAAGTGGTTCACGGCACCGAGATGCGAGTGGTCGTCCACGTCGGAGCGAATTGCCTTGCGGATTCGCGCACGCTGGCCACGCAAGCTCAGAGGCTGGGGGCGTCCGCGATTGCCGCACTTTCGCCTAGTTACTTTAAGCCTGGATCACTCGATGCACTTATCGCCTGTTGTCGTGAGGTCGCGAGTGCGGCGCCGGCAACTCCTTTCTATTATTATGACATTCCGTCTTTCACCGGTGTGCATCTCTCGATGCCGGAGTTTTTGAAGGTAGCACCGGACCAAGTGCCGACTCTAGCCGGCTTGAAGTTCACGAATTCCGATTTGATTGCCTATCAAACGTGTCTCCGTGTGGAGCCGGGCAGGTTCGATTTGGCGTGGGGGCTCGATGAGTGCCTATTGGCAGCGCTGGCGGTGGGGGCTGTTGGCGCGGTGGGAAGCAGTTATAACTTTGCCGCGCCGATCTATCACCGGCTGATGGATGCTTTTTCGCGTGGCGATTTGGAAGCAGCGCGGGCCGAACAACAACGTTCGTTGCAGCTTATTGAACTGGTGGCTAGCTTCGGTTACATGGGCGCGGCCAAGTGCGCGATGGGGATGCTCGGCGTGGACGTCGGCTCCGCTCGGCTGCCGAATACCAATCTCACAGCGGAGCAGACCAAGGCGCTTAAGAAAGGCCTGGAGGAGCTTGGCTTCTTTGATTGGGTGCGTAGATAGTTGTAGCTGGATTTGCCAGAATTCAGAAACGCCCGAAAAATCCGAATTCTTGCGAATTCAGCTACATGGCCCGGCCATGTTGGACGCTCGTCGTCTCGATCGAATTGATCGTGATGATTCGATAACGAGCAACCGACCCAGGATGGGTCGGCTATGTGTTCAATAAAGCAAAATCATTTCTATGGTTTTGGTGCTTCGATGAGTGATGCCAGGACCGATTGTGCGTAGACGCAATGGCCGAAATCGTTGGGGTGGTTTACGCCGTTTCCCGTGAGATCGTAGAACGTTTTGCGTTTGAGGAGTGCTTCCCACATGGCGGTCATGTCGACCAATGCGATACCTGGGCCGCAAAGTTTGGCGAGGGCGTCGCGGTAGAGCGGGAACTGCTCCATCGGCATGCCCCACTCGGAGTTGCCGAGCATCGATGCGACCAGGATGAATTCGGTATCGGGCGAATCGGCTCGGATGGTTTCTATTAGATTGCGGATGTTCTCCTGGTAGACCGCCGCGTTGCGCTGGAAAACATCGTTCATACCGAAGGCAATCAGCACGAGGTCGGGCTTGGCTTTGCCGATGTGTTGATCCTTGGCTTGTTGCAGGCCATTGCCAGAGGTCCAGCCGCCGACGGCGTGATTGATGAATGTCACCTTGTTGCCGAAGTGATGTTCCAGAGCGAGCGCCGTCAACTCACCGTACGCCGGGCAACCCGGCGGGACTTTGGTCATGAGTGACGCATTCGCGCCGGCCGAAATGCTGTCGCCGCAGAGCATGAGCGTGAACGGCTGTTTGCTTTGTAGCTTTGCGATGGTCTTGGGTAGCGACTCGCCAGCGTACTTGGGCGCGGGGCCTTTCCATTGGCCCGGCTCGAAGCGGTAGGTGACTTCGACCTGCAATTTATGATACTGGGCAGACTCGCCGAAAAAGATGCCGCGCGTCTTGTCGCCTGCTTGCCGGGGAATCTTCGGCAAGTTGGAGGTCATGAGTGGGTACAACTGTTCGAGAGTCGTTACGGGAATCTTCGATTCTGCCGTAAGCTCGATGGCACTTTCGGCAGGCTTTACTGTGAAATCCTTGCCTTCTGCAAACGTGATTTCTTGCGTCGCGCTCCGCAGCGAAAGAACTTCCTTCGGCTTGAAGAGCAGGCCGCACTTGGGGCGCTCCTCGTGCGTCCCTTGAATGAAGAAGAGTGGTTCGCGAATTTCCGTCGCTCGCCAGAAAGGCGATAGGGCGATTTTGATGAACTCGGCGTGTTTGGCGGGCGCTGGCGAGGTTGCCTCTGCGGCCCAGGTAGTGCTGGTCTGCAATAATCCGAAAATTAGTAGAGCCCAGAGCAAAGGGTGAAGGACCACGTTACGACGGTTGCAATGGTTCGCTTGGTTCATCGTTCGTTCACAGCGTTGATGGATCATGGAGAGTTAGACGGACTCTATGATAGGTGAATGCGCTCGGATGCAACATATACCAGGGGAAGGCCGGTCGAGGCGGTCATGCCGATTGTGCGGCCGGCAATTCTTCCAGCCCTGCGGGAAGCCGACTGAGAGACGCGCCGTATATTTCCGTTGTGTGTGGACTGTTGGGACGAACCATTGCGGATGTATCTCATGAGTCAGAAACGAATTGGAATTCTCACGAGCGGTGGCGATTGCCCCGGCTTGAATGCGGTCATTCGCGGCGCGGCGAAGACTTGTTGGCGCTTGGGCTATGAGTGCATTGGGTTCCTCAAGGGATATGAGGGACTCTATGACCCAGTGCAGTACATCACGCTGACTCCGCAGAATACCACCGGCATTTTGAATGAGGGTGGCACGATTCTTGGTTCGACCAACAAGGGTCGGTTTGCCGCAACGGTGGGCGTTCAAGATCGGCTTGAAATCCGCCGCGACTTGCTCGAGGGTGTAAAGACAACGGTCGATCAGCTCGGATTGGAAGGCCTTATTTGCATCGGCGGCGACGGCTCACTAGCGATTGCCCAGCAGTTTCACGAATTTGGTATTCCCGTCGTCGGTGTGCCGAAGACGATCGACAACGACCTGGCGGCTACGGCGTTTACGTTCGGCTTCGATAGCGCGGTCGCTTGTGCGACAGACGCCCTGGATCGCTTGCATACGACGGCCGCGAGCCACGAACGCGTGTTTGTGCTCGAGGTGATGGGACGTCATGCGGGTTGGATCGCGCTCCACGCGGGAATCGCCGGGGGTGGGGATGTGATTCTGCTTCCAGAGATCAACTGGACCTTCGAAAGCGTTTGTC
>CAZGMU010000348.1:0-5253 GCA_964526975.1 uncultured Planctomycetaceae bacterium | reverse complement strand
ACTCTTCGATCGCTTTTTGCTGTTCGTGATTAAGGAACGAAGTCGCCGCTTGTAGTGCTGGCGTCTTGTGGGTTCCACTCTTGCCGACGATCGCAGCCCAGATGATCGCCGGTTCCGTCCAGGTCCGCTTAAGTTGAATCACTCGCTTGTTGCCGATCGCACGGGCCAGACAGCCTAATAGCGGCAAGGAGATAAATGAAGCGTCACATCCAATGGCATAGCTCACCGCACGAACGTACTCGCCGACGGCGGCGGGGAGCGCGTCGATCGGGAACGGCCTATAGGGCTCGATTTTTTCCGCCGTTAGCGCACTCGCTCCAACGCGCTCGGCGGCCTGAATTACGGCGTCGCCAAGCCAGGCAAGGTCGCATGATTCACCCGGCGGCGCGCCGGTTACTTTTTCGTATGCCGCTTCCACGAACGACCGGCGGAAGTAGGCGTTGTACGGATCGAATACATCGTGATAGATCGGCACGCCATCCAGTTCAGCGCGAACTCGATACCTTCCTGATCGATCCGGTTTTTCGCACTGCACTGTGACATCGCCAACGTCAACGGAAGTGTCTATTTCAGCCGTTTCACGGGCTTCCGTTGACGTTGACAGCGTTGACAATCGGTCGGACAGTGCCGAATAGGGAGCGATGCGATTCATACGACCCTCCTCCGTGCTGGTCGGGCCGGCGGCTGCGGGGCGGGCTCGCGTGCTGGCTCGTCGGCCGGCGCACACAGCACAGCGGCGCGAACGAGCCTGCCATGTAGCTCGCGGTCGCGCGTGCTCATCGGGCCGGGAGAAGTGTCACAGCCGAGCGCCGCGATGGCCATCTGCTGGCGGAGCGTGCCGACGAGCGGCGCATCATCGGAGAGAATGTCGCCGCGATAACCGCGCGCGGCGGCTTCACGTTCAATAACTCGCGCCGTTCGTAAGAATCGGATATAATCCATGGGGCAACTCTCTTGCCCGGTGCGCGTGTTTGGCTTCGCGCTGCCGGGCTTTTTTATTTAGTAAAATTTCACCACATCGGCTGATCGCTTCCGTCGCCGGCGCGGCCGATCGATGTGAGGCTGCGCGGAACGTAGCAGCTCGAACGCCTGCAGCGAGTCCGGTGTAATGCGCCAGTGAGGTTTGCCGAGCGCGCTGCGGCCGACGTTGATCGCGGCCAGCTCGCCGGTGCGAATCCACGCCAGCACAGTGTGCTGGCTAACGGCGAAGCGCTCGGCAGCCTGGCGGACAGAGTAGGTCATGGGTATGTTCCTTTGTGTGTCGTGCGTATACCCTTCCCCACTGGCGCAACCAGCCGCGCAACCACGTAACCGCCAGCGCACAAAAAAGCCTGCAAAATGCAGGCTAAAAAATCTTTGGAGTTTTTTATTTGCGTAACCGCCGCGTAACCTAATCGTCGTCGGCCTGTAGTTTTGCCAACAAACTCACGCGGTCCGTTTTCCACCACGTTGCTTTGCGGATTGCGGCATCCGTGACGCCCAGCAGGCCTGCCCAGCGAACCGAATCCCATGCAATTACGCGGTTATCGCGCTCGTAAATCTCTCGCATTCGGTCATCCGCTGATTTTTTGCTATGTGCAATCTTCAAGATCGCGGCGTCATCGTCCCCCATCAAGCTTTCAATCGCTGTCGACCGAACATCGTTGTTTTCTTCCGGGCCTGTACCGAATGGCATCGCCTCAGCACCCACGAACATAGCTCTCGCCGTAGTGTTCGTGGCGAATCCGAGAACATCCTGCCAGACCGATACAACACCGTTGTATCTCTCACGGTGCCCTTGTTCCTTTGCCGCCGCCTCGCTGGCAAGAATTTGGTGACGGCGGATTTGTTCATGGCTCAAATAAGTTTCATCCGCCGGATCGGCCGGATATTGCGCCGCCTGTTCATTCTCTTCCATCGCACAATCCTTTCCGCCGCGCGCCCAACCGCGCCCCTGACGGATTGTGCTTATCAGGGACGCGGCCAGGCCGTGCGGGGATCAATCCGCACGCGGCAATTAGAATGATTCTACTTCGCTTTCCTCACTCCAAACAACCATTGATAAGTGTGTGCCACGACGGCTTGTAATCGTTCGTCGCTGGGGCCAGTTTCGTCATACACACTCAGCATGTCGTGCGCTGCATGACCCATGAGGTATCGCACAGCATCCCGATCGCCGTGCTGCAATCCGATCGTCGCGTAAGTATGCCGAATGCTATAAAACCCGCGGTGGCCATTCATTCCCAACTCTTTTAGCGCCGTGCGAAATTGCGACGAAACATAATCCTGATGGTACTTCTCTGTTGATACCACCAGCCGATGGCCAGCGCGATTGATGAACACGCAATCAGCGTCTTCAGGCAGTTTATGCGGCTTGCGCTCGCGAATTGACGCGCGAATCGCTGTAACTGTTTCGGGCCATAGCGGAGCACGGCGCGGAAGTCCGGTCTTAATTCGCGGATAATCCAGCCATCCGCCGTCTAAATCCAGATGAGAGAATTGCAGGCCGGATATGTCAGTGTTTCCAAGGCCGGCATTGACCGCCAATAGTACGATCGCGCGTAGTTGCGGGTTTGTCGTTAGTTTAACCTTAGCGGCCTTGCCACCCGTTTGCTTAACCTTCACTTCGCGGCCAGTCAGCGCGTCGAGTAGCAAACGCAATTCATCGGCCGCAAATAGTTTCTTTTTTTTCTCGGCCTTGTGCTTTCGCAGAATGGCCTTGCTGGGTTTCTTGAACGCGCTGCCGAACATTACCGGCCTATCAAGTAGGCCATTGTCGATTCCGTATTTGAACACACTGCGAATTATTCCGACGAACTTTGCCAGTCGGGCCGGTCCCCAACTCTCAGCCATTGCGGCGCGCAGTGCCTCGAAGTCACCCGCGGTCAAATGTTCCACGACTAGCGACTTACCAAATCGTGCGACCAGTAGGTCCGTCGCGACCTTGTATTCCGCGTAGGATCGCGGCGTTAATTCGCCGGCTTGCATCTTCCGCATTTTGCTAGTGCGGAAGTGGTTGCACAGTTCAGCTACGGTCATGCGAAGGTCGTTGATCGGCAGCGCGGATACCACGGTCTCGCGAACGCGGCCAGCTTGCACGTCGTCAATGCGGGCCTTGTACGTCTTCAGCGCGTCCCGCCAGCTTTCCTCGTAGGGCAGGCGCTCGATCTGGCCGTTTACCCTGCGACCCCAGCGGCCGAAATGAAAGATCGACTTATCAACCCTTGCAGACCAATATCCAAGCGGGTGCGCGTAGAGCGGAAATTCCGCGTACGGCTTTTTCGGCCGGGCTGCCGGCTTGCGCCGCTTGCGAGTAGAATGAGCCATACGGCATCGACTCCTTTGCTAATGGATCAGTCGGTGTCAGCCCATCCCGAACCCAAACCGGATGGGTAACTTTTACTACCCAAAATTGTACCAAGTAGTAAACTTAGTAGTAAATGACCAAAGTAAGAGTTTACAGATTGCCGAAATACACTGTAAAAATAGGGTTAGGCCGAGTGGCGGAATGGCAGACGCTACGGACTTAAAATCCGTTGGGGGGTAGCCCCCGTGCGGGTTCGACTCCCGCCTCGGCCAGTTTGATTGATGATCATTTATGCGGTATTTCTCCTTGTATCTAGCCCTCTTGCATTGGGAATGAAACTAGAATTCTTCACGATGCCAATTTCGTGATTGCCAGCTAGATGGTAGGATAACCTTCCCAGTTGAAGTCCTCGAAGAGGCTTCATTTCTGAACTCACAGATGCAGGGCTGGCGTTGCACGCCGAAGAATGTGCAACGAAAAGCCTCTGGTACATTTGCGAGCTCGTAGCTCAGTCGGTAGAGCAACGGACTTTTAACCGGCTCGCCGCGTTGGGTAGAAGCTGTAAATGCAGAGCTTACAACTACTTCCAAATTAGCCGCGTGGAGCGCGTTGTCAAGATTCGGAGATTATTAGCGCGAAACTCTGCATTCTCTGCACGCCTTAGCCGCAAACATCTTGTCAACTGATGCAGCTTCTATTGTCAGAGCCGAACAGTTAATTTGGCACCCATTGAACCTCAATGGAACATTTGGGTCTATGCAAGAATGTCTTCGACTGAATTAGAAGCATATCTCGGCATTCCAATGCCATCCATTGGGTTTCTCAACAATGACGACCAGAGTCGTCATGCGCTGTACGACACTCTCGATGATCTAGCAAACTGTACGGGCAAGCTGGATTTCCAATTCGGCAGCGGAATTGTCACACCTCAAATCGACTTGTTGAGCGATGATGCTCGAAAGGATTTAATCAAAGCGCGAGTATTTAAGAAGCAGGGTAGACTGGCTCCCCGACAACGCCTAAAGAGTTGCGAAGTTTTACGATTTAAAGTTGCGGTGCCTGAAGAACTCTACGGTCCCACTCTTTCCGTGCCTGAAGGAATTGATCCATCGACTGCATTTTTCCTAATGACGAAATTGGAGTTGTGTAAGCGGATTTCTGACCTATTGGTAATGTGCAATATCGCACGCCTTGGATCAATTGAATTAGCCGACAGCGTTTTGGTCTACCAGGGAGAATCCATTTGGTCGTCTATTCCACGTATGGAAGGGCTGGCTGTTCAGGAAGGTGCAAGATTGGCCAAAACCATAGGCTGGCCAACGATATGCGATTTGAACTGCGAGACAGCATGGTCGTGGGCATCGACGCGAAACTCGCACCTGGATGGATTCGATGGAACGAAAGTAGGTCGAGCACTTTGCGCATTTTCGCGCCTATTTGAACCAAAGACCAGCGATGAGCCAATGCAATTACTGTGGGCGCTTGTCGGATTGGAGGCGCTCTACGTCAAAGGAAAATACGAGTTGTTGCAACAGGTCCGTGAGAAGTCGCAAATATTTCTTGGCCCACAAGAATCGTTCAAGAAAAAGATTACTCAAATGTACGACTTTCGATCCCGCTTCGTACACGGAGATTTGGATTTTCCGGGTCTATGTCTCATGGGAGACGCACGAAAAGAGTTTGCGAAATACGGCGATGACTTATTCGATGCCATCGCTATTGCTGTTGCAGTTCTTGCAGCCACGCTCCGCGAGATTATTCGACGAGGATGGAGCGAACTTGCCTACACATATTCAGTGAGTGACATTCCCAATAAGCCCAATACTCCGACAAGTTGAGGTTTCGCTAAGTTGATAGTTCGAGTTGCAATCGGGCAGTTATTTGAGACGTATTACGGCCGGTCACCACATTCGGCCCTGTAAGAAATCTTGTGTCAGCTAGCAAGTAGTGTGTAGGTATAATACCTC
>CAZGMU010000347.1:736-5271 GCA_964526975.1 uncultured Planctomycetaceae bacterium | reverse complement strand
GAACTTTTAATCGCACACTTAACAACTTATTTTGTGATCGGTACTCAACACGACGATGGCGTAACCCTAGCCGATATTGTTCCGCAACTCTCTTCTGGATGGACGCGGACGTTTCTTGATCGGCGGCGGGGCGCATGTCGGGTTTAATTGCCAGCGTTCCGACGAAGTCAGTCTCGCGCAAGAGCGAGCGTGTCGGACGGGAAGCACTCGCCGCATCGTTGGCGCGAGTAGCCGGTCGCGCGACCGAAACGACATGGAACGCCTTCAAGGGATTGCCGTTTCGCCCGGCGTGGCGATCGGCGAAGTGCTGGTCATGGACAACGAGGGATTTCGCATCCCTCGGCGGTTCTTGCCCCGTGATGCCGTTGAAGACGAGCTGAAGCGACTTCGCGGCGCGATCGCCGCGGCCACCGCGGAAATGACGCGCCATCGCGACCGCGTGGCCGAGCAATTGGGCAAGGACTCCGCATCGATCTTCTCGGCCCACGTTCAAATGCTGAACGATCCGGGCCTGTGGCAAAAGCTGGAGGAGATGATCCGCCAGCGGCACTATTCGCCCGAGTACTCGGTGAGCCGCGCGCTGCGGCATTATGCCAAGGTCATTCAGTCGCTCGACGGCGATTATCTGCAGCAGCGGGCGACGGATATTTTCGACATCGAAAAGCGCTTGCTGAGGCACTTGTTCGGCAAACGGCGCGAAGAACTGGCCCACATCAACGCGGAAGTGCTCGTGCTGGCGCATACGCTCACGCCCAGCGAGACGTCGAATCTCAATCCGAAGTTCGTCAAAGGCTTCGTTACCGAAATCGGCGGCGCCGGTAGCCATACGGCGATCGTGGCCGAGGCGCTCGGCATTCCGGCGGTCGTGGGCATCGGGCCATTTCTTACGAGCGTTTCCGGCGGCGAAACCGCGATCATCGACGGCTACCAGGGCGTCGTGATCTTGGCTCCCTATGAAGAGATGCTTGCCCGCTACCGGCACGACGTCGTCCAGTACCGTTCGCACGCGGCCAAGCTCGAAAAGCTGCGTGATCTGCCGGCCGAGACGGCCGACGGCTCGCGGATTCAACTGCTTGGCAACATCGAGTTCCCCTACGAAGTCGAGCAGTGCCAGAAGCGCGGCGCGGATGGGATCGGGCTCTATCGCACCGAGTTCCTGTTCCTCTCGCGCGACGAGGAGCCGACCGAGGAGGAGCAGACCGCGGCCTATTCGGCAGTGGCCAAGGCACTGTCGGGCCAGCCAGTCGTGATGCGGACGCTCGACTTGGGCGCGGATAAGCTGCCGAGCATCCCCTACGCCGACGACGAAGACAATCCGTCGCTTGGCCTGCGGAGCATTCGGCTGGCACTGCGCAATCCGGATTTGTTCCGCAAGCAGTTGCGAGCCATTTTGCGGGCCAGCATGAACGGCAATATCAGCATCATGTTTCCGCTCGTGAGCACGCTCTTGGAACTGAAGCACGCGAAGATGGTGCTCCGTGAAGCACGCGAAGACCTGGAAGAAGAAGGCACGCCGTTCGACCGCGATATAAAGATCGGCATGATGGTCGAAGTGCCTTCGGCCGTGGTGATGCTTGATCACTTTGCCGAGGAAGTCGATTTCTTCAGCATCGGCACGAACGATCTGATCCAGTACGCGCTTGCGGTCGATCGGAGCAACAAAGATGTGGCGGGGCTCTACACGGCCGCCGATCCCGCGGTGTTGCGGCTGATCGATATGGCTGTGAAAACCGCGAAGAAGCATGAGGTGCCGATCAGCATGTGTGGCCAGATGTGCGGCAATCCGCTGTACACGATGTTGCTGCTGGGCATGGGGCTGCGCAGCTTGAGCGTCACTCCGGCGGCAATTCCCGAGATCAAGCAGGTTTGCCGACGTGTGGACATACCGAATTGCGAGCGCGTGGCCAGGCGAGCGCTCGAACTCGAAGGGGCGCCCCATATCAAGACTTATTTGAAAGAGGAGTTGGCGAAGTTTTTGCCGGAAGTGCCGGTGTGAAGAAGGTGTCGGGTGTCAGGTTTCAGGTGTCAGGTATCAGATTGTTCTTCCTGACACCCGACACCTGGTACCTGACACCTAATCACTCGACGGATCGACCAACCGAACAAATTTAATGTGAGAACAACTTCAACATGAAACAAGAAATGCTGATCAATGTCGCTCAGGCGGAAGAGTGCCGGATTGCGATCATTGAAGACGGACAATTGGAAGAGCTGTACCTGGAGCGCAGCAGCCAAAGCAACTACGTTGGGAACATCTATAAGGGTCGCATCGTCAATTTAGAGCCGAGCATTCAAGCGGCGTTTGTCGATTTCGGCGTGGGCCGCAACGGCTTTTTGCACATCAGCGACGTCGAGCCGCAATACTTTCGGCAGGGTGGTTACGATCCGAAGAAGGCGATCGAACCGAACGGCAGGCAACGGCCCGAGCGGAACGAGCGCGATTTCGATGAGCGATCCGAGTACGACGACGATGAACCGGATGGCGAAGATCGCGAGGAGGGGCGCGGCGAAAGCCGCAGCGACTCGCGAGGCGAAGGTCGTGGACGCAGCGGCGGCCGCAATGGGGGCGTGCGTACGCAGCGGCAGCGAGTCGGCGTTCGGCCACGTTTCAAGCCGCCGATTCAAGAAATTTTTCAGCGAGGCGATGAAGTCCTCGTGCAGGTCATTAAAGAGGGGATCGGCACCAAGGGGCCGACGCTCTCGACGTACATCAGCATTCCGGGCCGCTACCTGGTGCTGATGCCTGCGCTGGGGCGGATCGGCGTTTCGCGGAAGATCGAAAACGACGATGATCGCCGCCGGCTGCGTGATATTTTGCGTGAGTTGAACCCGCCGAAGGGAGTTGGGTTCATCGTGCGCACGGCAGGTACCGATCGTACGAAGAAAGAACTTTCGCGCGACTTGGCCTATTTGTTGCGGTTGTGGAAGGTGATTGTCCGCCGGGTGAAGAAGACCACGGGGCCGGTCGACATCTACGAAGAAAGCGACATGATCATCCGCACGATCCGTGATATTTTCACCGGAGACGTCGACACGATTTTCATCGATGAGCCGAAGGCCTACGAGCGGGCGAAGGAGTTTTTGCAGATCGTCATGCCGCGGTATGTGAATCGGCTCAAGCTCTACGAAGGCCGCGAACCGCTGTTTCACAAATACAAGCTCGACGAAGAAATCGCGATGATCAACCAGCGGCGCGTGCCGCTCAAGGGCGGCGGGTCGCTCGTGATCGATCAGACCGAAGCGCTCGTGGCGATCGACGTGAACAGCGGGAGCTTTCGCACCGACGGCTCGGCCGAGGACTCGGCCTACCAACTCAACCAAATCGCGGCCCGCGAAATCGCCCGGCAGCTTCGCTTGCGCGATCTGGGGGGCGTGGTGGTGAACGACTTCATCGACATGCGAAAGGAGCGAAATCGTCGGAGCGTGGAGCATACGCTCCGCGACGCCGTGAAGCGTGATCGGGCACGCACGAAGATTTTGCGCACCAGTCCGTTTGGCCTGATCGAAATGACGCGGCAGCGCATCCGGCCGAGCATTAAGCGGAGCGTTTATAAAGAGTGCCCGGCGTGCAGTGGCAGCGGGCTGGTGAAGTCGGCCGAAAGCATGGCGATCGAATCCATGCGCAAGCTGCTGAACTGCGCACAGACGACCGGTGTTGCCCGGATCACCGTGACGGTGGAAGAAGAGGTCGCTAGCTACATCAACAATAAGAAGCGTCGCGAGCTATACCAGCTTGAGCAAGAAGGCAGCGTGGAAGTTCAGGTGGTAAGCGGCGAGGGTTTGTCGCCCGAGTACTTGAAGATCGAATGCGTGGATGCAAACGGCCGGGAAGTGCGCATCGCCGGCGAGTAAAACGGCACCAAGTACTGCTGCTTGAATAGATAGCCGACCCATTTTGGGTCGGTAAGTGGTGATCCAACCGCGAAAGGCACCGACCCAGCCGAGATGCTGGCCGGCCAGAATGGCCAGGCTATCTATTTTTGATTTCAAACCGAGCGTGGCTGCTGCAAAATTGTTGCGATGGAAGTGTGTAATGGGATAACTTGAAGAATTCCCATTGGCGGGAACTGGTCTCCCAGAAAAGCTGCGGGCTAGGGTACGATGTTGGGGCTGAACACCCGCATCTGTACGTTTGCGATCCGGTCGCCTTAGCCGGCTGCCGGATCGAGTCGGAATACGAAATACGTCGTTGCGATAAGATTGTTACCTGTCGAGGAACCGCGATGAAGGAACGCATCAACAAGTTCTTGTGGACCCCGAAGTTTTGGGCACTACTGGGCGTGGTCGGCTGCCTGAGCGGGTTGTATTTTCAACGCGTGGCGGCCAACGGCTCGGGGCTGTGGTGCCTGGGGCTGATGTTCCTTGGCGCGGCGTATCTGGAGAAGACGGTTTAAGGCCGTTGGAGGACCATTTTGGCGGCAAAAGGGGCTGTTTTCACCGTAGGACGGACAATCGTGTCCGTCTCCGGAAATCGACGGACACGATTGTCCGTCCTACGGGGCAGCTAAATGGTGGCACTACTTTGCCACTCGACC
>CAZGMU010000347.1:0-726 GCA_964526975.1 uncultured Planctomycetaceae bacterium | reverse complement strand
AGCGTCGGCGAAGCCGTTTCGGGCGGTCTTTTTGCAGTGAAAGGGCCTGATAGGCCTGTTTTCGCTTCCTATTTGCCACTCGACCCCAGCTGCGCAAAGTGGTAATCTAAGGGGCTCGATTATGTAGCCGGCGGACGCCGTTCGTGGCGAGCCCGGCTCGTTTCTAAGTTCATTTTGCCTGAGTAAGACCATGTACGCGATCATTTCCGACGGAGCCCACCAGCATCGAGTTGAAGAAGGCCAGGAACTTTTGATTCCTTACCGCGATGTGCCGGCCGGCGAGAAGATTACGTTCGATCGCGTGCTGGCCGTCGGCGGCAATGGCGATGCCAAGCTCGGCGCGCCGCACGTCGCGGGGGCAAACGTGGCGGCCGAAGTGCTTGGTCCCGTCAAAGGCGAGAAGCTCGTCATCCAGAAGATGCGCCGCCGCAAGAACTTCCGCAAGAAGACCGGCGAGCGGCATGTCTTCACGAAGGTGAAGATTGGGAAGATCAGCGTGTAGCGAGCAACCGGCAGGGATTTTCTCTGCGGATGATTTTCAACGTCGAACAACATGGCTTTGCAGTTGTTCGAGACGTCATCGATACGGCAACACGGCATGAGCTTATCTCCACCCTCGGTCCATGCAATGGTGCCGGGCGGCGCGGCTTGCTGGCTCTTCCCCCTGTGGTTTCTCTAGCACGGTCTCCATCGATACTAAAGCTCATCCGCCCTCACCTAGCGTCG
>CAZGMU010000346.1:0-5344 GCA_964526975.1 uncultured Planctomycetaceae bacterium | reverse complement strand
TCGTCCTAAAAGCTGCTGCACATGATGTTCAAGCGCAATTCGATTACATCCAAAATCGCTCGCCTACCGGCGCGCAATTTTGGTACAATGCGTATCTCGATGCACTTGAACGTTTGAAGTTTACCCCATTTGAGCCAGGCCAAGCACCCGAAAGCGATCATGTCGAGGAGGACATCCGACAAGCCATCTTCAAAACACGGAGAGGCCGTCCTTACCGGATACTTTACACCGTGGTTGACAACGAAGTGCGTGTACTCCGCGTTCGGGGACAAGGCCAGGACATTGTTGGTTCGGAAGAGCTTGCTTAGTTCGAGCGTGTCAAAGTAGTGATGAATCAAGGCAACTCGTTTGCCTTCTACCAGAAACCAGGGCGTTCCCGCACGCCCTGGTTTTTTTGTGCGCATAGGCTAGCATCGGTTTGCAAGCATGGTCGAACTAGTTGCGAAATGCGCCCCCTTTTGTATACTAATAGGGGGTTGCCGATTCAATCCGTTGGCGGGTCGCTCATGAAGCTTCAGCTTTCAGTCTATGTAGCGATAGTATTCGTATTGACGAGTTGCATTGGCAGTTTCAGCGAGGCGAGTGAACTCTATCGAGTCGTTGCTGCCAACGGTCAATTAACCGGAATTGGCAATGGCACTTTCGACGGTTTCTTTTGGGGAGCCTCTTTTGATCCGGCTGGACGTATCAATCTACGCGCCGATTCAACCACTGCCCACGGTGTCTGGATCGAACAATCTGGCAGCCTGGTTCCCTCGCTAGGAACACCAGGCGTCGCGCCTGGGTTTCCAACTGGCGCATCGGTCGAACATCTCTACAAAGGAGGCGCTATCGCGCTAAACGGATATTCGACCGCGATTGGCTACGTATCGGGAGGCGGTGTAACCGGGTTCCCTCGCGCTCTATTCGCGAGCGGACCCGATGGCACGTTCCGACTCGCCGCGCGAACTGGGCAGCCAGCCTACAATATGCCGGGCGTTACTGTGTCGGTGCAAGGGGGCCCTGACTTTTTGTCCAATCGCAATAGCGATCTTTTGGTTCAAGGCGGCTATATCGGCGGCCCGTTTTCGGAGACGGGTACCCAAGCGATCTGGCTCGAACGCGGGCTGGGCCCCGAACTAGCATTCTACTCAGGCATGCCGGCCCCTGGTTTCCCCAGTGGAGTAACGCTACAGACCATGGCTTCCAAATTAGGAGTCGCGATCGATGATGACCAGCGAATCGCCTACGGGGGCACCGCGGGAACTTCGCGAGCCATTTGGCTGTTTGACCCCAATGCATCAGTAGCACACCGGCTAGTTGCTAAAACGGAATCGGCCTCCACTGTTCCGACGTTTTCCAATTTAGGTGAACTTCAACTCACCAAGAACCGGGTTGTTTTTCGCGCAGTAGTAAATGCGCCGGGCACGACAGCGAGCGCAGCACTGTTGTCTGAAACAAACGGCTCCCTCGAAACCATCGCTCAAGTGGGAGCCGTGGCTCCAGGACTAGGGCCGGATGATATTTTTGACCATAACACTGCGTTTGATGTTGAGCGCGTTGCGGTCAACGGCAGAGGAGACATCGCGTTTGCTGCGATAACGCATGATCGCGTCGCTACGAGCAAACGAACGCAAGGGATCTGGCTGGATTCACTCGATGCTGAACCGAAACTTGTGCTCCAATCGAGTGATCTTCCAGACAGCCCATCATTGGCATTTCTTGGATCGCTAGTGATGAACGATGGCGGGCAAATGGCGTTTACAACGAGGGCAAGCGACCTGCGCGACAGCCTGTGGTTTTACGACCAGCAATCTGGTGGTCAACGAATAGCCGCGGAAGGTGATGTGGTTTCTTTGACTCTCAATGGCCAGCTCGTCTCACGCACGATTGACCAACTGCAGGTTGGCTCTTTTCAGAATGAGCACTTGGCTGCTTCACGCTATTTGAGCGAATCGGGACAAGTTATATTTGTCGCGGTGTTTCGTGAAGGAGGTTCGGCCGCACTGTCCTGGTCGCCCGTTCCCGAGCCGTGCTCACTACTGCTCTTAGCCGCTGGAACCACCTTTCGGTTCCGTAGTCGCCGATTGCGTAGCCGAGCCACCAAGTTAATCCTAGCGGTCCCAAACAGTGGGGATAAACCCAGCCGTAGCGGCGGTTCCTGGATTAACCCGTAGGTCAGGCTTTAGCCTGACACGAATCGTGATACTCCACTCGTCAGGCTAAAGCCTGACCTACCAGAAACCGGGGCGTTCCCGCACGCCCTGGTTTTTTTGTGCGCGTAAACCAAACATGATCTACGGGGCGAGGGCTGGTGAATCAATCCAATGAACACGATAATCCTCTTAACGGCCGCGCAATGGAGATTCGCAATCGATGAAAGCTTCTATTTTGTCACCGGATATTGAAGATTTTGTGCCCGTAGAGTTTACGGACTTTGACGACGCACAAACAGCGCTACCATCGCTTGCAAAGAATCAGTTGGCGATGGAGCGTATTAGCGAAGCAGTTAAGAGTGTCCCAACATCGCATAAGCTGATCCACGGCGATGCGCGCAGAATGGAGTTGGAACCGGAATCAGTCCACCTGGTTCTAACCTCGCCGCCGTATTGGACTCTCAAACGATATTCCGATGTCGATGGGCAATTAGGTCACCATGAAGACTATGAAGGGTTTTTGATCGAACTGGATCAAGTGTGGCGTCACTGCTTTGATGCCTTGGTTCCTGGCGGTCGACTGATATGTGTGGTCGGAGACGTGTGCTTGTCCCGACGAAAAAACAACGGTCGTCACACAGTTGTACCACTTCATGCGTCAATCCAAGAACATTGCCGAAAAATAGGGTTCGACAATCTGGCGCCAATTATCTGGCACAAGATTTCGAATGCAGCCTACGAGGCTTCCGGAAATGGCTCTTCCTTTCTCGGCAAGCCGTATGAGCCAAATTCCGTCATCAAAAACGACATCGAATTCATATTGATGCAAAGAAAATCAGGAGGTTATCGAAGTCCAACAATCGGAACACGAATATTGAGCTTGATCTCTGACGAGGATCACAAACTATGGTTTCAGCAAATCTGGACAGGGCTTACCGGAGCATCAACTCGATTCCATCCAGCACCGTATCCTGTCGAGTTGGCTGAGCGTTTAATTAGAATGTTCAGTTTTGTAGGAGATACCGTTTTAGACCCGTTCCTTGGAACTGGTTCAACTACTCTCGCGGCAATGAAGTTTGGGCGCAACAGTATTGGTTATGAAATTGACGGTGGATACCTCGATCAATGCAAAAAGCGAATCCTTGATGCGCGAGGTCTCTTCGATGTAGCGAGGGTAACTGTTAATGGATGACCTCGACGTCCGAGTCGGCGAAGCAATTAAGCTTTTCTGGAAAACAAGAAATAAACAATCCAAGAGGCAAGGTAGCAAGACAGGGAACAAAGATGCGGGTTTGCGAGCCGCTGTTACAGGTGGAAAACACCTGGATGGATTCAGCGATATCTGCCGGACTTTGTTTACAGAAGCCGGCGTGCCGGAAGCGCACATATATTGGCAGCGGAAAAAGGATCTGCCCGGATACTATCGCGCAGAAAAGAATTGGGACCTGATCGTTGCAGCTCAAGGGGAATTGCTCGCTGTAATTGAGTTCAAAGCTCAGGTCGGTCCATCCTTTGGCAATAACTTTAACAATCGGTCCGAGGAAGCAATCGGAACAGCAACCGATCTTTGGGCGGCTTACAGAGAAGGTGCTTTCAAACCATCGGCGCGTCCATGGCTCGGTTATGTCTTCATACTCGAAGATTGCCCCGCTTCGCAGTCGCCGGTCAAAGTAACGCAATCTCATTTTCCTGTGTTCTCTGAGTTTACGGGAGCATCTTACGCAAAGCGGTATGAGATCCTGCTGACCAAGTTGGTGCGCGAACGATTATACGACGGAGCATGTCTCCTTCTCACACATAAAACCGATGGGAAAAAGGGAGAGTTTCACTGCCCTTCAGACGAGTTAAGTTTCCACACGTTCGCCGCCGGATTGTTTGCCCGCGCCAATGCATTTGCGAAGTCACAATAGTTTGAGAGTGAAGAATGGGAAAGCTCGCTGCTACGACTTTGGGTATTCTTAGCCTTTTAGCCAATGGTATTTGCCATGCTGCGGAAACGGCCGACGGCTATCGTGGCATCTGGTACATGAACCAGCCGACGAAGGATGAGTTTAAGTTCAAATACAGCGGCGGGTTTGCGACGTATCCGCAGCAACATGTGCCGATTGCGATCTACTCGGCGGTGGCGAACAAGACGTTCTTCGTCTATGGCGGGTCGACCGGCAAACCGAAAGAGTTGGCCGAGATGGTGTCGTATTTCGACCACTCGACGGGCCAGGTGCCGCGGCCGCGGGTGGTGATGGTGAAGCCAACGAACGATGCGCACGAGAACCCCACGCTCTCGATCGACGACATCGGGCATATCTGGGTGTTCTGCAATTCGCACGGGCCGGCAAACAACTCGTATATCTTTCGCAGCAAGAAACCGTATTCGATCGAGGAGTTTGACGAAGTCGCGCGGACCAATTTTTCGTATAGCCAGCCATGGTACTTACCGGGCAAGGGTTTTTTGTTTTTGCACACGCGGTACACAAATGGCAAACGGTTTTTGCACTGGATGACGAGCCCCGACGGGCGCGAGTGGTCCTCCCCTGCTCTGCTCGCGGCGGTCGAGATGGGCCATTACCAGATCAGCAATCGAAACGGCGATCTGGTAGCGACCGCGTTCAATTACCACCCCGCGCCGCGGGGCCTCAATGCCCGCACGAATCTGTACTACCTAGAGACCGACGACCTGGGGAAGACCTGGCGCACGGCCGCGGGGAAAGTTGTCACCACGCCGCTCAAGGAGAAACACAACGACGCACTCGTGCATGACTACGAGGCGGAACACAAGCTGGTGTATTTGAAGGACATCAATTTCGATGCGGCGGGCCGGCCGGTGATTCTGTACTTAACGAGCGATGGATATGAGCCGGGCCCCAAGAACGGCCGACGACGATGGCACACGGCCCAATGGAGAGACGACTCATGGAAAATCCGGCCTAGTATTTCGAGCGACCACAACTACGACTTCGGCTCCCTTTACACCGAAGGAGATGCCTGGCGGATCATCGCTGCGGCGAATGCTGGTCCACAACCGAACGCGACGGGTGGTGAGATCGCTGTCTGGAGCAGCCGCGACGAAGGACAAACATGGAGCGTCGAGAAGCGGCTGACACACGACAGCAGGGTCAACCATACCTATCCGCGCCGTCCGATGAATGCGCACCGAGAGTTCTACGCCCTGTGGGCAGACGGCAATCCGCACCAGCCGTCTGAGTCGCGCT
>CAZGMU010000345.1:0-5368 GCA_964526975.1 uncultured Planctomycetaceae bacterium | reverse complement strand
GGCGATCAACTTGCCCGCCACGTTGCTGCTGCTGAGCAGCACGAGGCATTCTTTCTTGATGACGGGGTCTTGAAACGATGTGCTGGTGAATTCCTTGGCGAGTTTGCTAAGTCGTTCGTCGCGTGGGCTGGGCAAATCTTCGGCATCTTTCTTGGCGTTTTTCGGTTGAGCGCGGTCGGGCATCGCGGCGAACAACACCTTGGCGAGATAACGCTGGTCGTCGCGCTCCAGCTTGGCCAGCGCCTCGGGGAGTTGCTTTTCGATCTCGTCGTTGTAGTACATGCCATCGCTGTTGGGCCAGCTTAGCTTCAGTTTTTGCTCCATGCGTTTTAACTGCTTGGCGACTTCTTCGGGTTGACGCCCACGAAGGAGGACGGCCAGCACTTGGGGCAGCGTGCCGATTCGGTCGTCGTAGACGTTGAGTAGGCGGGTGGCACGCTCGGGCATGCCACCGGCGCTTTTTTCGGCCAGGAAAACTTGCAGTGCGTTGCAGATCGACTCGGGATCGGGGAGCCGATTCAGGCGCTCGAGCTGCGTCTGATTGTTGGTTTGCTTGGCTTGCTGGCCGAGATAGCGGCGGGTGAAGGCTTCGCGCCACTCTTTGACAATGGCCTCGGCTTCGCTTTCGTTGCGCAGTGTTACAACAATCTGCGAGAGCTGCCGGTTTTGGCCGGAATCGATCGGCACGCCCTTATCCAATCCTTGGGTGTAGAGGGCCGCGGCAATCTTGGCGGCTTCCAGCGGCATGCGCCTTGGTCCGCGCTGGGCGAGGAACGTCGCCAAGTGGAGTCGCCAGGTCAGCGGGAGATTTTCATCCTGCATGAGGGCGCAGAAGCGCTTGTGGTGGTCGGCCATTTCGAGGCGAGGCTCGTTTGGTTTGGCTTTGCGACCGGGTTGTTTCTGGGCGACGCACAACTGGAGGACCGTGCTCAAGTCGGCAGCCAGCTCGGGGTATTCGCCGCCCTCCATTTCTTTTTTCAGCCACGCGCGAACTTTGTCGGCATTTTCTTTGTTTTGCAAGTCGCCGTTCACCTGTTCGAAGAGCGGGCTGATGATCAGCGAGCTGGGGCGCTTTTCGAGCGCTTTGCCAAGTTCCTCGTAGAGAGTGCGAATTCGATCCTCGATCGGGGCCTGTTGGCCGTTCTTTTGCTTCGCGCGGCCGAACGACGTTTGTATTGCTTGTCGCCCTACATGCGCTACGATGTCCGATGTTTCGACCGGGCGCTGGTCCTTGTTGTTGATCACGTCCATCACAAAGATGAAATACGGCCAGTCGATTGGTTGTACGGAATAGCTGGCTTGCCGAAGCAGGGAGGACTCGACCGATTCGCCATCACTGAGGTAGATATTGCGGGCTCCGCGGCGTGCAGATTCGCGGGCCAGTTCACACAGGCGAAGATACGACTTGGCTGCGCTCGCGGAATCGGTGCGGGTCATCTCGCCTAGATGCTGACGAAGATAGTCGTCAAGCTGGCCGTTCAGGATGCCGACGTCCTCAAGCCGCTTGGCTTTTTCGAGCTTGGCAAGCAAAGTTTGCGCTTGGCCAGCCTGATTGCCGCTGATCCATTTTTGGGTGGCTTTCGCGGCGTCGCTGAGATCTTTACGTGTGTTGGCTTGCGGCAGCAGCAAAGCTCGGAACAACGTGGCAAGATTGGCTTGGCGCTCTTCGGGCAGTTTCTTGATAGCTTCAAGTTGGGAACCCACGTAGTCGAGAAGTGCCGCGGGATTCGCGTCCTGATCTAATGCCGCCAGGACAAGCCCACCGCCGAACGTCTTGCCTTCGGCCTGTTGTTGGGCCGCAACCAGTTCGCGCAGTTTCTTCTTGTAGTCGTCGTTCTTGCTATTGTTGCTGCCGGTGTTTTGTCGAAGCAAAGTGGCTAGCGGTGTGCCGTTGCTGCCCGTGTTGAATGTGAGAGGGTGGAAATGTTCGATGTCTTCTAGCCACGGCGAGTCTTTCAGCAGCTTCATCGACTCTTCTGGGCCCAACACCAGGATCTCTCGAACGACCTGATCGACTCGGTACTGGCCATTGCTCATGATTTTCGCGCCGTCGTAGTCTTCGAGGTGTTGGAGCACGACGAACATCAGCTCGCGGCGCTGGATGAGTTGCTCGAGGAGTTGGCCGAACATGTAGATGCGGCCGTTCGGAGTGCCCCAAGAGATTTGCTGACGGTTGTAATTCTTTTTGATGAAGTCGCTGCGCTTTTCGAGCGGGCCGAGGTAGATGGTTGCGAGTGAATCCAGGAAGGCGAGTTGCTGATCGCGATT
The DNA here is from genome assembly GCA_964526975.1 of uncultured Planctomycetaceae bacterium. Lineage (GTDB taxonomy): Bacteria > Planctomycetota > Planctomycetia > Pirellulales > Lacipirellulaceae > JABDGM01. Next base: position 3,100 of record CAZGMU010000345.1, on the reverse strand, counting down.
GGCTTTTTTCGACATGCTGTTGGCATAGCGCGGCACGTAGCCGGGCACCTGGTAGCTATTCGGGCCGTTCGCATCGATTTTGAGTTGCTTTAGCAAGAGCGGCTGGATGTCGACGTCGAGCTCGCGGTCGTTCCACACGTCGACCGCCACGGCGAGGCCGTCGTTGGGTTGCCCTGGTTGGACTGGCTTGAGCATTTTGGTCACTCGCTCGGCCTCGGTTACAAATTGCGAAGCATCGCAGCGATAGAGCGCGGCAAGATGAGTCAGGCGCTCGCGCGAGTTGCGGCCTCGGCTGCCGGTTAGCTTGGGAAGCAATTGCTCGTCGACCAGCTTCCAGTCTTTCGATTTCCAGGCGCGATTGGCGAGGAACTCTTCGGGATCGCGGAATCGCACTTCTTCATTGCCACCGGAGTAGTTGACGCGCATGACCACATTGGGGTTGCCTAGTTTGGCGGCTTGTTCTTCTAGCAAAATGCGCTCGGCCTCGCCGGCGAATTCATCCGTTGGTTTCTCTTGTGCCTCGGTCGCGGCCAATAGGTAGCGGAAGCCGAGCCGCGCGAGCTGCGGCATTTTCAGCATTTGCCGGCAGAGGGCTTCGTGGACTTCGAGCCGCTGGGCTTTCAGCTCTGCTTTGTTCGCGTTTCCGGAAGTGTCTTTCGCGTCTTTGACATACAGCGACGGCAGGCCGCCGTTGCGGCTATTCATGTTGCGGCCGACCGAGCTAAGGATATTGTCGACCCAGTAGGATTGGACAAGATCGGCAGCGCCCAAGGTTTTTAGAAACTCGACCGTAAGCCGGGCCAACTGAATGCGTTGCTCGAACGAGTTTTGGTATTCTTGAATCTCGCTGGCGAGCATCTGGCCGAAGACTGCTCGGCCGGGCTTCGTGATCTGCTGCACGTGCTTCGCTGCCCCTGTGGGGTCGTCGGCGGCGAGAAGCAAGATGAGCTGCATGCGGGCCATGTCTTCTTTCGGGCGGATTTCCAGGGCCTTTTCGAGCGTTTCGCGAGCTATTTGCGGACGCCCAAAACCCTTGCAAGCCAGCGCGTATTCGAGCATCTTCTGCACGTTTTTCGAGTCGCCTGGTTCCAGCGCTTTTAGTACGTCGTCGGCCAGGCCGTTCGCGTCGACTTGCTGGCGAACCTGGCGCAGCATGTGGTTGTAGTACGAGGTGTTCTGATAGTTGGTGAGCATCTGCCGAACTTGTGCCGATAAATCGCCGGCCAACTGCTTGGCCGCGACATCGCGCTTGCCTGCCGCGACGAGCTTGGAAATTTGGTCGGAGGAGGATCGCTGTGGCGATACATAGGAAACGGCTGCTGGCGACGTTCGCGAGGGGCTGGTGGCCGCCTGGGCGTCGAGTTTCTCGGCCTCTTTTTTCAGGCCGAGTTCTTCCATGGCTGCGATCAGGTCGGTGCGCTGTTGCGAGTCGAGCCGGGAGCGGCGCAGGCGAAGGCTGGCCTTTTGGCCCGCTTCGAGTAGTTCCGGGGTCAGCTTGCCCGATTTTTCCTTCGCGGCCAGCACCGCGGCCACGGTCATAGCATCTGCTTGCCGTCGTAGTTCCTGCTTCATCGGCAGGTATTGCGCCTTTTCGAGCAGTTGAACGGCTTCGGCGTGCTTTTCTCTTTCGCTGGCAATGCTGGCCGCTAGCAGGTACGCATCTAGCTGCGGTGTCTTGGCGGAGAGCAATTGTTTGAGCTCGGCATCGACACGGTCGTTCAGCTCCGCCTTCTTGGCGAACAAGATGCGCAGAATCGGACTTTTGATTTTGTCCAGAATAGCGCCGACCTTCTTGCCTGCATCCTCATCCAGTGTTGTTTCGGGCATGCCATTGGCGTACACATTCGCATCGGTGGTCGAAAATGCCGCGAGCACTTGTGGCGGAAATTCGTTGAGCTGCGCAGGCGGGTAGCTGATTTTCGAGAGTAGCTGCGGCTGGCGCGATGACATGACCATGATCTGGTTGCGAGAATTCGGACCTTTGACCCCTTGCTGCCAGCGGCTGACTTCGTCGTCCAAGAACTGCGCGTACTGGGCCGGATCGTCGTTTCTGGCCAGCGACTGCGAGGCTGCGGAGAAGGCCCAACTGCCCCATTGCGACGACTTGCTCATCTCCGGATACCACTTCACGAGCAGCTTGGAGAACTTCTGCCGGTACTCTTCGCCGATATCGACATCCTGTACGCCGAAGTTCCGGCCGCCGAGCGCCATCGTGAGAGACATCACGAGCAGTGGGTTCGGGTGGTCGAACGTCGCGGCCAGCTTCAGTGCTTCGTCGAGGTACTTGTTCTCCTTGGCTTTCATATCTTTGGCATCTGCGTCGATCGGGTTGCTCATCGCGTCGTTGATCCCCGATTGCATCGCGGCCATGAACGCCAGTTCCGGTCGCTCCTTCTTGAACTTCTCAAAGGCCTTTTTGTTGTATGGACTGAGCGTTTCATTGCGCATGCCCATCTGCTGCAGCAGCATGATGGAGAGCGCTGTTTCGTTTTCCGGATCTTTCTCCAATATCTCGGGCAGAATGGCGGCGAAATCGGATCGATTGGGGTCGAGCTTGCTGAGCACCTTCGCCTGCTTGACGCCATGCGACTCCAGGTCTTTGCAAAGGCCGTCGAGTTTGTCTTCGTCGAGTGATGCAGCGATTCCCAAGAGGTGCGTCACGACGAGGGGACGGATGTTGTCGACACTCGCCGGCATTTGCACCTGACTGCGCGAGGCGCCGCTGGCCAATGAGCGCACAGATGACACGTACGCACCATGTTGCTGGCGATAGGAGTAGGCCGAGTAACGGTATTGGGTTAGTTCCAGCCATTCGAAGGCCTCGGTCGGTACGAGCTTGCGAATGAAGTCATAATAGCTCCCCATCTGCCGAGCCTGAGCGTTTGGTTGCCCGGCGTTTTTCTTGGTGGGAAGCTCTTCCTGATTGGAAAGGAGCTGCGTGAACTGCTGAGTGGCTTCGGCGGTACGGCCGGCTTCTTCGAGTGCGACGGCCATCAGGTATCGCAAGCGGTAGTCGGCCGCATGAGCATCGATTCGCTGTTGCAAAAAGTCGGCCGCGCGCTCCCACTCGCGCTTGCCGCAGAGTGTATCGGCGATCGTT
>CAZGMU010000344.1:5172-5383 GCA_964526975.1 uncultured Planctomycetaceae bacterium | reverse complement strand
ATCTGGTCGATGATGCCGAGTTGCTCGATCTCGTCGAACTCGAAGTTCGCGAGTTGCTCTCGAAGTACGACTTCCCCGGCGACGAGATTCCGATCATCCGCGGCGCTGCCAAGGCTGCTTACGATAATCCGGCCGATCCAGAAGCCTCGAAGTGCATCACCGAACTGATGGAAGCGATTGACAGCTACATTCCAGAACCAACCCGCGAAGT
>CAZGMU010000344.1:0-5162 GCA_964526975.1 uncultured Planctomycetaceae bacterium | reverse complement strand
CGACAAGCCGTTCCTGATGGCGATCGAAGACGTGTTCTCGATCGAAGGCCGTGGTACGGTCGCGACCGGTCGTATCGAGCGCGGCATCGTGAAGGTCGGCGACACGGTCGATATCATCGGCCTCGAAGCCGCTCCGAAGAGCACGACCTGCACGGGCGTTGAAATGTTCAACAAGACACTCGACCAAGGTCAGGCTGGCGACAACGTCGGTTGCCTGCTCCGCGGTGTGAAGCGTGAAGAAATTCAACGCGGCCAGGTTTTGGCCAAGCCGGGTTCGATCACCCCGCACACGAAGTTCGAAGCTGAAGTTTACGTTCTCTCGAAAGAGGAAGGTGGTCGCCATACGCCGTTTTTCAGCGGCTACCGGCCACAGTTCTACTTCCGCACGACGGACGTGACGGGTGCTGCGAACTTGCTCGGCGGCGCTGAGATGTGCATGCCTGGCGACAATGCCCGGATCGTGGTCGAATTGTCGAAGCCGATCGCGATGGACGAAGGCGTTCGTTTCGCTATCCGCGAGGGTGGCAAGACGGTCGGTTCTGGCGTTGTAACGAAGATTGTCGAGTAAGAGGAAAATGACGAAGCACGAATGACGAATGACGAATTTGAAAGGTTGCTTTCAATTCGTCATTCGGAAATTCGTCACTCGTCATTTGCCAACAGGGGCGTAGCTCAATTGGCAGAGCACCGGTCTCCAAAACCGGGGGTTGAGAGTTCGAGCCCCTCCGCCCCTGCTAGTTTGTGTTTGATTCGTTCCTTGACAGTTTACGAGATTGGCCTCAGTGGCCCGTGTTTAGGTTCTAGTTTGCCAGGCCCCGGTCATTTAATGGAATAAAAGGATAGAGCGTGGCAGCAATTGTTCACGAATTATTCCGCTTCGGGCGGTACAAGCGAAACCAAGGGCAGATTGCCCGGCGGGCGACGTTTGGCGCGTTGGCGATCATCGCGCTGTTGGGCGCCTGGCGAATGAGCGAGTACTTTAGCGACAAGGCGCCGTTGCTCCACTACTGGGCGCCGCTCGGGTTTTTGGCGATTGGCTTGTGGGCCAGCTTCCGCGTGGTTCAGACGCCGTCGTTTGCGGATTTTTTAATCTCCGTGGAAGGAGAAATGAACAAGGTTTCCTGGCCATCGCGGAGCGAATTGTTTCGCGCCACGACGGTCGTGATCCTCGTCGTTTTCTTCTTGGCGGCGTTGTTGTTTGCGTACGATGCGGTGCTGACCTGGGTGATTCAAGTCCTGGATAGTGCCGTGGGTTGGATGTTTGGCCAGGTCTAAGCCGGGCTTAGGCCTGCAAGGGTGCGTGTTGCGATGATGGAAGACGAACAATCCTCCGTGGCTGACGACGCTGTGAGCAATCGCAGCGATGATACGGCCATTGACGACGCAGAAATCGCACGCGCCAACGGAAAGGATCTGACCGCTCCGGCTGCGGAGCAACCCGTGGAAGAGGCCGTGGCCGAGCAAGCCGAATCGGATGCGACGCTAGCCGCAGAGGAAGCCGTTGCTGCCGAGGTCGAAGCGGAGAGCGAAGAGACGGGCGACGCCGACGAGATCGTCGAAGAGGAAGAAGTTGAAGTCGCTCCTCGCGGGCCGATCGAAGAAACGCCGCAAGACGATGATACGATCCAAATGGATTGGTTCATCCTCAAGGTGCAGAGCAATCGCGAGCGCACGATTGCCGAGGCCTTGGAGCGGAAAATGAAAATCGAAGGATACGAACGCTATTTCGATCAGGCGATCGTTCCAACGGAAAAAGTCACCGAGTTCAAGGGTGGCAAGAAAAAGGTCGTCGAGCGAAAGCTGTATCCAGGTTACATCGTCGTGCATATGCACATCAACGACGACACTTGGTTCGCCGTTCGCGAGACGTCGGGCGTGGGCGACTTTACCGGCGCCGGCGGCAAGCCGACGCCAATGCTCGCTAGCGAAGTGGCCCGCATCATCCAGACCGAGGAAGAAGAAACCAGCGAATCGCCGAAGCTCGACATCAAGTTCACCACGGGCGACAAGGTGAAAGTGAAGGAAGGCAACTTCGAAAGCTTCGAAGGCGAAGTGAGCACCATCGACGAAGCAAGCGGCCGCGTTACGGTAATGATCAACATCTTCGGCCGCAGCACGCCGGTCGAATTGGAATATTGGCAAATCGAAGCAGTGTAAGGAGGAAGCTATCGGCTATCGGCTATCGGCTATCGGCCAGAATTAAACGTTCTTGCCGACAGCCGACAGCCGACAGCCGACGGCCCCAGTAATGGCAAAACAATTTGCAGGCATGGCGAAGTTTCAGATTCCGGGTGGGCAGGCTACGCCGGCTCCGCCGGTCGGTACTTCGCTTGGTAAATACGGCATCAACCTGGGGCAGTTCGTTTCCCAATTCAACGAGCGGACCAAGGAAGCTGGCGGCATGATGATCCCGGTCGTCGTGACGGTCTACAACGATCGCTCGTTCGAGTTCATCACGAAGAGCCCGCCGGCTGCGGTGCTGCTCAAGAAGGCCGCCAACATCGCCAAGGGTTCGCCGGTTCCGCACAAGGACAAAGTGGGCAGCGTCACGCGAGCCCAAATGGAAGAAATCGCGAAGATCAAGATGAACGATCTCAATGCGAGCGACGTCGACGCGGCCGTGAACATGGTCGCCGGCACGGCACGCAGTATGGGGTTGGAAGTAAAAGGCTAATGTCCGTGGTCCGTTGTTCGTGGTCCGTTGCATAGGGCCGCGAATTTTCAACGGACAATGGACGACTGACAACGGACAAAGCAAACATGGCAAAGCAATCCAAACGATACCGAGCCTTGGCGGAGAAGCGCAAAGAAGATCCGATGCCGCTCGCCGATGCAGTGAAGGCCCTCAAGGCGTACGAAGGCACGAAGTTCGACCAGTCGGTCGAAATCGCGATCCGGTTGGGCATCGACCACACCCAAGCCGAGCAGCTCGTGCGCGGCTCGATCGTGCTGCCGCACGGCATTGGCAAAGCTCAGCGCGTGTTGGTGTTTGCCAAGGGCGCGAAGGCCGAGGAAGCGAAGGCCGCTGGTGCTGAATACGTGGGCGAAGACGAGCTCGCGAACAAGGTGAAGGACGGCTGGACCGACTTCGACGTTTGCATCGCCGCTCCGGACATGATGAAGCTGGTTGGCCCGCTCGGCAAGGTGCTTGGCCCGCGTGGCCTGATGCCGTCGCCGCGTGCCGGCACGGTGACGCCCGATATCGGCAAGACGGTCGGCGAGTACAAAGCCGGCAAGGTGGAGTTCCGCAACGACAAGGCGGGCATCGTGCAGGCAGTCGTCGGCAAGATGAGCTTCGATGCTCCCAAGCTGGCGGAAAACATTCAAGCGTTTCTAGACAAAGTAACAACGCTCAAGCCCGCGGCGGTTAAAGGCACGTTCGTAAAGAGCGCGTACATCAGCGCCACGATGAGCCCGAGCGTTCGATTGGCAGTGTAGGAGGGGCTTTCAGCTTTCGGCTTTCGGCTATCGGCCAGAATTGATTACCTCTCTGGCCGACAGCCGACAGCCGACAGCCAATAGCCAACAAGATATGAGCAAACTCGTTAAAGACATGATCACGAAGGACCTTCGCAATCGGCTGGAGGGCGTCGACGATGCGCTCTTGGTCGATTTGATTGGTCTTAAGAACGACAAGAACGTCGCTCTGCGCCAGCGACTACGAAAGAAAAACATCCATCTGTTGGTGGTGAAAAACAGTTTGGCTGCTCGAGCGACGCAAGGCACGCGGCTGGAAAAGGCTTTTGAGAGCGTCGGCGGCACAACCGCTCTGATCTGGGGCGGCGAAGATATTATTTCACTTGCCAAGGAAGTCATCAGCATTGCCGAAGACAAAAACTTCGAGCCCTTCGCCGCCAAGGGCGGCGTAATGGACGGCCAGCCGCTCGCGGCCGAGCAGGTGAAGGCGGTCAGCAAGTGGCCTAGCCGCAAAGAGCAGCTCAGCATTTTGAGCGGCCAGATTTTGAGTGTTGGTTCGACATTGTCGGGCCAGTTGCTCAGCGCCGGCGGCAAGCTCGCCAGCCAGATCAAGAAGAAGAGCGAAGAAGGCGGAAGTGAATGACGAATGCAAAATGACGAATGTATTTTTTATTCGTCATTCGTCATTCGACATTCGGAAATTCGTCATTGGTGACAACGATAAAAATAGAAAACGGTGCGTCTGCCAGGCAGACCGCAAAAATCATAAACAAGCAACGTCCACGCGACCCAGTACGAGAAAGGTGTTTGAGCCATGTCTACCGCAACCCTGGAATTTGCTGATACGACCAAGAAGTTGGGCGATCAGATCATGGGCCTCACGTTGAAAGAGGCCAAGGAATTGAGCGATTATTTGAAGGACGTCCACGGCATCGAGCCGGCAGCCGGTGGTGCTGTGATGATGGCCGGTCCGGCTGCTGGCGGTGGCGCTGCTGAGGCACCGGCCGCCAAGACCGAATTCGATGTCGTGCTCGATGGCTTCGGCGACAACAAGATCGCGGTCATCAAGGTCGTTCGTCAGGCGACGGGCCTGGGCCTCAAGGAAGCCAAGGACCTGGTCGAAGGCGTGCCGAGCAAGATCAAGGAAGGCCTGTCCGACGCAGATGCCAAGAAGCTCAAGGCCGAATTGGAAGCGTCCGGCGCGACCGTCTCGATCAAGTAATTGATCAGGACGGCAGACTCGATCGTGGCCGGCGCTTTCGTGGCGCCGACCACAGCGTGGTTCGCGTTGGGTAATTCCGGGCGCCTGCAACTTGGCAGCGCCCCATTTGGTCAATCAGCTTTAGCATCGGTGTGCATGAGCGTCTCCAATCGCTTGTATCTTAATTCTGCATGTCGGTCGATGTCGGCGGTCGCGGCTGCGCGCTGGGTAGCGCGCGCAGCTCGCCAGGATCGCAGCCCGGCCGAACTGCATTCCGAGACGGAGTAACGAGTCCTATGGCAGTCACTGCGCGACGCCGTTTAGAACCCACCACGACGCGACGCTTTGGTAGCGGCCGCGAAGCGTACGCGATTCCGGATCTGACCGAGATCCAGACGAAGAGCTACGCGCGCTTCCTGCAGTACGAAACGTCGGCCGACAAGCGCAAGCCCGAAGGCTTGGAAGGCGTTCTCCAGGAGATCTTCCCGATCGAAAGCTACGACAAGAAGCTTTCGCTCTCGTACCTCCGCTACGAGTTGGGCAA
>CAZGMU010000343.1:0-5385 GCA_964526975.1 uncultured Planctomycetaceae bacterium | reverse complement strand
ACTCGTGCCAGCGAAAACAGCCGCTGATCCAAACAGTCAAACAACCACGCGCCGCTGGCGACCAAAAAGACGAACCAATGATAGCCTGTCAGCTCGTGAGTCCAGCGTTGGCGTTCTTCGATCATTCCGCGTTACTCGTTCGTTAGTTCGGCGTGCTCGGGCTCGGGCAGCCAGAATGACAATATTAGATTCGCAAGGTACAAAAACGTGCCAACGGCGGCCGCCGCGGCTGCCATCTTCACACCGTCGGTCTTGCCCGGCATCACCAGCGCGAGCCCCGTGGCTACGAGCGCGAATGAAGTGCCGATCATTCGACCGCCGATATTGGCTGCAAAGCTTTCGCCGGTCCCGCGCAAATGTAGAGGGTACACGCGCGGCAGATAATTCCCCCAGAAGCTGAACTGGGCGACAGTGAACAAGCCGACCAGAAAGATGCCAATCGACAGCGCCGTTTGGCCCTGGGTAACGAGATAGATGAATACGACTGGAAGCAGAATCAGCCCCGGGACCAGGAAGATGCGGATCAAGCGCCGCTGGCTAACAACCATCGTTACGAGGATGGCCAGCACGAGTCGTCCGGCCAAGCCCCCCCACTCCTGATTCTTCGAGACTTCGGCAGCGGTTTTCTGAACGATTTCGCCCGTTGTGCTTTTGATTTTCTTTTCGTCCAGGCCTTTCGTTGCATCCTTGATTCGCGCTTGCACGTCGGAGAGTGCAGGTACGATCTGCGGGATCTGTTGGATCGCTCCGAATGCCACGCCAAAGCTGCAGGCCATCATGAGTGTTGTAATGATCGTGGTGCGCCGCAAGCCCGGGGCAAACAACTCGGAGATGCTGGGCCGCCGCAACGTGCCGGCCGCTCGCTTGGCCTGCCACGCCGGCGACTCGGGCAGGAACGGTCGAACGAGTATAAGCGGGATCGCCGGGACGAGGCCGGACATAAGCGTATAACGCCAAGCCGCGTGTGGATCGTGGATGTTGCCGAGCGACGAAAGCCATTGTGGGAGCTCAATCGCAGGAAAGCCCGCGGCGTGCGTCACGATCCAATGATTGGCTGTGGCGACCATGACTCCACCGAACGATGAAAAGAATTGTGTATAGCCTAACACTCGTTCGCGTTGCTGCCGTTCCGGAAACAGCTCGGCCAGCCACGCCGTGGCCGCCACGAACTCGACACACACACCGATGAACGTCGTGCAACGGAAGAAGAGCAGCATCCAGATCGAGGTGGAGAATCCGGCCGCGAACGCAGAAAATGCGTACAGCAGGATGCTCCAAGTGAGGATTCGGCGGCGACCGAGCCGGTCGGTCAGATAGCCGCCGAGCAAACCGAAAATGCCGCCCACGAGTGCGGGAATAAAAAACAACAGGCCGCGCCACAAGTTGAACGCTGGCGAGCCCGGCGGCGCGTTCATCAATTCAAGCAGTGCCGGACGTAGGATCAGCGGCAGGACCAACAGCTCATACGTATCGAATGCAAAGCCAATCGCGGCGATAATGCAAATCGCCCACTGAACCGGCGTGAGACGCTGAGTGCCTGCCATGAATCGCCTGCTGCTTGTGCTCGTTGGGAATTACCTCACGACGTAAAAAACTCAAGCAGGCATTGTAGCAGAAGAATTGACCGTGTGACACATCCGGACGATACTGTGGGCCACTTCCTGCGTGGTCGCTACGGGGCCGGTCGAGTTAGCCAATGATAACGCGTGGCTGCCTTGCCGGATCTGGCTCAGCTTTTAGAATCAATTCACGAACGAGCCACGGCACATTTCCTTCGCCAAACAGTAAAAAGCTCAAATTGGCCGAGAGAGGGCTTTCGCCCGACCAACCGAAGTGAATCTCCGGTGGCTTGCCTGTTTTCGACAACTCGAGCGCAACGGTTGCCACAGCATGAGCGATAGAGGCACATCGGCTAAGCCGCAGCAAGAATCGTTCGTCCTCTTCGGTCACTTCGATCATCGGGTTGTGATGGAATTCGCTGGGATCACCCACGGTGGCTTCCACGAACACGATGGGCACGTTGCGCCCGAGGCGGTGGACTCGCCGGATTTTCTCTTCTTTTTCGGCAATGGTGTGATGACCCGGACGGTGCGGAACGAGCACGGGGAACTCCAAGTGCCGCAGCGCGTCCCAGAGAAACCGCGAAGTTTCGTCAACAAAGTCGAACTTCTCGAAGCGCAGCTCGGTGCTGCGCCGGGTGCGCGAGACGATCGAGAACACGAGCGTCGCGAGCACGAAGGTTCCGGCGATTTTGATGCCGTCCGGTTTTTCGATCACGATGGCGACGGTGGTGTAAAGGAACACGAACACGGCGAGCAAGAATCCTTTGTTGAGCCGTTGCCAGGCGTTGCCATTCCGCTTGCGATAGTCGTCGATGGTCACGGCGATCGCGCCACCGGACATCAATACCATCACCCCGGTCGCGTAAGCACCGCCCTGTTTGGCGACGTTCGCATCGAAAATCCAAGTGACGAATAAATTGATTCCCGTGAACACGATGACGAGCCATCGCACGGCCTCGGCCCACCGTGGGGCCATGCCGAAGCGAGGCAAGTAACGCGGCACCAGATTGAGCAGCCCCGACATCGCTGCCGCGCCGGCAAACCACAGAATCGCGACCGTGCTGATGTCGTAGATCGTTCCAAACACGTTGCCAAAGAGCAACGGGTTGATACGGTACGTGCCCTCGCCGTGCGCCACGTAAGCCAACGCGCGATTGGCCGCTGCGCCGTTGGGCTCCAGCGAATGCGGATCGATGAGTATCGCTGTGACGACGCTCGAACCGAACAACATGAACGACATAATGATCGCGGCGGTGATTAGCAGCTTTTTCGCGTTTCGGATGCGGCCCGTTGGGCGCTGCGGGTCGTCGCCGTGGTCTCCGCGTATGAGCGGCATCACGGCCACGCTTGTTTCGAAGCCGCTGAGCCCTAACGCGAGTTTGGGAAAGAAAATCAAACAAGCGGCAATCACCGCCAGCGCGCCTTTACCTTCGTGCTCGATGTGCCAGTTGCCGTCCATCACATCCCGATACCAGGTCGCGATAAGACTCGGGTGGCCGAGAAGATAGACGAGCCCACTGGTGAGCACGATCGCGTTTAGCGCCAAATAAACAGCGACGATTCCTACGGCGATCGCAATGACTTCCTTGAAGCCGCGCAGGAACATGCCGCCCAGCAACACGAGTAGGAATACGGTCAGCAGCACCTGACTGTGCAAGAGGGGCGGTGTGTTTTTCCAAAAAGGATTGTGGATCAAGTGTTCCGCAGCATCGGCGGCAGACAGGGTTTGCGTAATGACAAAGTCCGTAGCCGCGAAGCCGAGCAGAATGAGCACCAGGAACTTGGCCGTCCAGCCGTGGAGCAGCCGCTCGAGCATCGAAATCGAACCGTGCCCCAGCGGCGATTCCTCCGCCACACGGCAATACACCGGCACCGCGCAGCCAAGTGTGACCAGGATCAACACAATAGTGGCGAGTGGCGCAAGCAGGCCGACGGCCGCGAATGCGATCGATGGCTGATACCCGAGCGTGCTGAAATAGTCCACGCCGGTCAGGCACATCACCCAGAGCCAGAAGCTCTGGTGTTCGGGCGGCTTAAGCACCGCGGTCGATGGAGTGAGCTGCCGCGTATCGACATAGTCCACCGAGTCGGTGAACTTCGGTCCAGGTTTTTCAGACTGCGGCGCGGCCGGGGCGCCAAAGGTGTTCATTTCGAGCTGCTCTTCGCCGCGTTTTCAGCCTGGGCGCGAAATCGCTCCGAGTGTCGTAGAAGCCGCGCTTTGGCGGGCTTGCTGCGACGCGTGCCGACTAACCGCTTGTATTTGTCTGCAAGTGCGGTCTTCACTTCAACAATATTCTTCATTGCCGATTTCTTGGTCATGATGTATTCCTTCCTGTTGCATTAAGCGGAGTATTCGACACGCGAGCCGCTAGTGCTGCGCGTAAGATGCGGACGCGTGTCGTGTGTTATGTATCAATCAGCTAGAGCGGCGAATCGAGTTTCTAATGTTTCCAGCCCTACGCGAATGCAATCAATATCGCCGAAAATGCTGAATAATTGACAGCCCAATTCGCGGCAAACCTGGGCATGCTCCGGGTTGCGCGGCAAAATTCCCCACGCCTTACCGGCTTTTTTCGCGGCAGCGGCCACTCGCTTGAGCGCCTCGATGCATTTGGGATGCAAATAGTCTCCTGGCACGCCGAGCGTAACAGACAAGTCGGCTGGCCCGACAAAGAGCCAATCAACGCCTGGTGCCGCAGCGATCTGGTCTACAATGTCTACCGATTCCGGAGTTTCGATCTGAATCGATATCCACCGGTCACGATTGGCGGTTGCGACTTGGGTGGCGATGTCGATCTGACCATAACGAGTTTCGGCGTTGCTGCCGAACATGCCGCGCTGACCCATTGGCGGGTACTTGGCCCATCGCACTGCTTGCTCGACTTCTGTGAGCGTGCGCACCTGGGCGATCATTACGCCGCTGCAGCCTGTTTCCATCGGCCGCATCACGGTGGCATAGTCTGTCGGCGCGACGCGAGCGAATGCATCCAGCTTTGCCGCGCGGCAGGCGATCAGCATTACCTCCAGCGTGGCGTGGGGAATGGCAGAATGCTCTTGGTCGAACCAAACTCCGTGAAAGTGGCCCAGTAATCCCGTCATTTCGATGATGCGCGGCGTGGCATATCCCACAACGTGCATCGTGCGGACAATCTTGCCGGCTTCGAGGCGTTCTTTGATGAGCGACATCAACATAGGTCAGGCTCAGCCTGACAAAAAAAGGAAATATGCGGCGGGGCGTCGGGCTGAAGCCTGACCTACGCGCACTCCAGATAGTGACAGAAGAATCGCCGGCTCGCAAGTCGATCCGTTGGGCGATAGGTGCGTTTATCGCCTAGATGATGGCGATTTTCGACCCCGATAGAGCATCAACATCGCAGAACATAATGCAAAAAGCAGGCCACTCGATGGCTCTGGTACGCTTGAGGAGTTCAAGTCCGATTCGGAACCAGCCCCGGGGCCGCCTGTCTGTCCGAATGTATTTCGCCAGATGGTATAGTCGGCGGCGTCCACGATGCCATTGCCATTGCCATCCGCCGCGGCATTCGTCGTTGAATTTAGCGTCTTTCGCCAGAGAATATAGTCGGCTGTATTTACCACGCCGTTGAAGTCGTAGTCGCCAGCTTTGTAGTTAAGTACCGAGATAGTCATGTTTACGACGTTGTTGCCACCTACGGGTACAAAGTTGTTGTAATCTGTCGTCGTGTAATTCCGCATGGGACCATTGTCCCAAGCGCCTTGAAAAATGAACTTGGGTAGCGCGGCAATCGAGTCAACAACCGTCATGCCGGTTCCCACGACTCGGCCAAAGACGGTAAATCCACCG
>CAZGMU010000342.1:0-5391 GCA_964526975.1 uncultured Planctomycetaceae bacterium | reverse complement strand
CAAGATGATCGAGTTCAACAACATAGGACCCAGCCCGATCTAGGAACGAGGCAAGGAGACAGGGAGATAGTTAGCTTCTCCGTGTCTCCTTGCGTATTGGCTTTTCGTCTACGTCGTCCTGCCCGACTCGAGGCTAGAACTTGGCGTTCGCTCCCGTGTCGACGTTGCCCACCATGTGCAAGTGGTTGTGGTCGATGTAGATGACTTCTTCCGCCTCTTCGTCACGCAACGTGTGTGGCACTGGCCAGCCGATGCGGCGAACGTCTTCGTAGTAGACCGTGCATTTGTAGTGAGCGTGATGCTGTTGAGCGGGGCCAACCAGCGGATAAACCCGTGGTGGATCGACGTAGTCGGCGATCAACTTCTTGACGATGCGAACGTGGTTGCGGTTACGCTCCCACATGCAGGGCACGCCACCCTCGACCGGGTGAACCTTTTCGAGAGCACGCATTACTTGATCATCGCTCGGGGGATCAAGCGCCACTGGTGGGCCGCCCGAAGTGCATGGGCCCAAGATCGGCACGCGCTCGTACCGCTCGTGCTCCCAGAACCTGTCTTCCTTTTCATCCTGAAAGAACGGGCTAACCGGAATGGGAATAGCGAGGATGCCCAGGCTTGGTCCGCCGGTGGTTAATCCCCAGAAGCACCCGCTTGTGGTCAGGCACCAGGTGGTGAGCAAAATGCCAAAGGCGGTGGTCTTCATTCGTGCCATCGCTCGTCCTTTTTCCGGCAGTCGAAAAGTGGTGTGTCCGTCGCAGTCGCCCTTCGTCCGTGAAGGGCCAACCGCGGACATGCGATGCCAGGCGCAATACCTAGCGACCGCTAGCCGTAGTTATCGAGTGGGTTTGGATAAAACTTGTGGGTTTTTCCGGTTATGCCGAAAAAAGCCTCTTTTGCGCTAGCGTTGCAACCAATCATGGGCCTTGTCGTGATGTCAATGCGCGCATGCAAAACCCCCGCCGCGAACGAATCGCGACGGGGGCCTGTGTCTTAGTCGGAGACTTCGATTCTCGAACTCCGTGCTCGCGTTCTCAAGCTTAGTGAAGTCGAGGAACCACCAGCCGTCATCCCATTCCAGTGACACCTTCCGCCATGCCAGCGGAACTTGCGGGTAAGGATAGAACGGACCGATGTAAGGCCAAGCCGTCGGCGAATATTGCTGCGGATAGCTCAGCGCGGCGTAGTTCGGGTACGACGCATAGCTGGGCCACGCATAGCCAGGCATGCTGGGGTTTTCATAGTTTGGGCCGCTGCCGCCGCCACCTGGGACAAACCCCATCGGCGCGCCGCCACCCATCGCCATGCCAGCACTGCCAGGGCCCATCATGCCCCCATTGTTGCAGCTTTGGCAGCTTGCTTGGTTGACACCCATTGCACTTGCCTGACGCACAGGCATCATGCTCGGCATCTGCCGGGATGGCAGCGGCATGTTGCCGCGTTGAGCGCTCATATTGCCCATTCGGCCGCTGTTGGCCATGCGTAACTGCTGCATTTGTTGCTGGTTGGGCATGGCAGCCGGCTCGCGGTGCTGGTAGTTCTGCAACGGCGCCGTCGACTCGCTCAACTCGCCTTGGGCGTTGTCCGTCGATTCGTTCTCTGTCGCCGAGGCGAGTTGGAGATTCTCTTCTTTGCTCGCCCGCGAATCATTTACGACCGCTAGCTTGCATTCGACACGTGTTACGCCCTTGATTTTCTGAGCCAGGCGGACGGCTGTCGAACGTTGTTCCGGGCTGGCTACTCTACCATCGAGACTGGCTACGCCATCGTGATATTTCACACCGATTTCGTAATTATGCAGTTGGCCACTCTGCTTCAATTGAACACCGATCCGGTGGGCCATTTGTTCGTCAGCAGGCGAATCTGCCATCGCTGAGATTGCCGGCAGAGCAGCCGCCAGCAATGCAAGAAACACTTTGCGCATTGAAAATCCCCCCTAAGACAAGATCTTGCATTCACGTTCGCCGTTGCGGGCGCGAGCAAGTGAAAGAGCACTCACGGTCCGAGCAAGGAGACACCGTGCTCCCGGCTACGAGGCGCGGTCGCCCGTTTGGTTGTTTCGGCAACCGGTCGTACGGAAAGGGAATCTTTTTCCGATTTTGCCGATGGCCCGGCCGCGCCGCCGCAAAATGGGAAAACCTTGCGGCCAATCCGCCAGCTAGCAGACCCAAGCAGCCCGTGAGGTAAACATTCCTGTTTGCCCAGAAACGGCAACTAAGCGGTCCAGCCGGCCAGCAACAGATTCGCTTTCCATCCAGAACCGGCTGCTATGGCCGCTAATACATTTGCCCGACCGACCGATGCTCGCCAAGTCTGCGGAAGTCGACCACTGCTGTCAGAACCATGGCGATGAGTGTTACGGCCGAGAGGCCCCAAGTCCCTTCATGAGTTTGCTGGCAAACCCAAATCGCGAGGCCCATCAGGAGCATCGTGGCGTAGAACACTACCTGCGTCAGGCCTTCCAGGCACGAACCAGCCGCCACACGAGTACCGTACGCCACGGCCAACGCGGCAAGATGGAACGCAACCCAAACAACGATCCAAGTGCTTTCAGCTTCCATGCAAGCTTTCCTTCCGGAAATCATTTCCGGGATTTTTTTGGCACGGTGGGGGGCTCGATCATCGAGCCATCAGCAAGTGCCGGAAGGGGAGGTTTCAGGCGGGTAAGCGATTGGCGTACCATACTGGACGTGCCAGCATAAGAGAACACCAGTTGCCGCTATTTAAAGGCCCGTGAATAAACACTTTATGTGATTTCAAGAACCTTATCGGTGTTGGTCGTGAATACGCATGGAGCTGTTAATATGTAACGATTTTGCAAAGTTTACCATCGGGTCTTCAAAAGGATGCCAATTTCACCAGACCCCAGATGCAGTGGTCTGATAGGGGTGAAGTGCTTTCCCATATTTCTCTCGGCATGGGAGTTGCTCGTTAAAGGGGGGGCAAAAACTAACGCCGGATGTTCGAATGATTCTGAACGGAGATTGGCAAAACTCTACCTGGCTGATTGGCAGGGCCGGTCAGCCGCTTCTTACGGAATAGCTACTGCAGAATTTCTTGCATCTTTCGGCTGCTAATTGCCCCGTCGTCGCGGCTGCGCGAATAGGGAACTGCCGAACCCCCACATCTCTTTCACGGCTAGGCGTCCGCCTGCACGCCACCAAACGACGAACACGCGCGAGAGTGAGCTTTCACCATTTTGGTGAATGTCGTTCACTATTTTGGTGCTGATCAATGGCGCTCAGCCAGTGTGATCAAAAGAAAATCGACCTGCTCGAAATAGCATTCTTCGAGAAAAAGCCGGGCCTTATACGTTCAACCGAGCAGTGCTTCGCGTGCCTGCCTTTTTGGCCTAAATGTTGCTCTTACGTGACTCTGTCTTGGCCGCATTTGGGCAGCCTGAACGATGCCGCGCGGCTGAACGCTTCCAAATCGATCTTTAGAAGGGCTGGCTGATGAATTCGACCGCTTCTGGCAACAATGCTATTCAGTATCGCGACCACGGCTTCCGCTACGATTCCGAGGCATTGCTCGAACTCGAAACGAAATTCGTGCGCGAACTCTCCGCAGGCAAAACGTATCGCCAAAAGCGGTCGACGAGGCCTCAACGCCGCAAATCACCCAAGGCATCCAATCCAGGCTGCGGCATCGCCGGCCGTTGCAATCGTTTCTGGTCCTGGTGACCAGTTCGTTTCAGCTGGGCCCATGCTTAGCGCTTCAGTCGCGACTAGCGCGACGTCGGCGTTGCGCGGAGCGCATTGGCCGTGTCCGCGGCTGGCTTAGCCAAGCGGGCGAGCTCGGTATCAAGCTCGGCCACGTGGACGTTTTGATTCGCCACGTTGCCCTTTTGATCCACCAGAATCATCAGCGGCAAAGTGATCACGCCCATTTCATTGGCCAGGCGACCTTCCAGGCCACCACGTTCGAAGATTTGCTTCCAGGGCAGTTTGTTCGCAACGGCGTATTGCTTGGCTGCCGTTGGGTCGTCGTCGAGGCAAACGCCGATGATTTCGAACTCCTTGCCACCCTTTTTCGCATAAAAGTCTTGGAGCAACACCATGTCCTGCTTCCAGGCTTCGCCAGTCGACATCCAGTAGTGGATCAGTACGGCTTTGCCGCGATACTTGGCCAGATCGATCGTCCCGGCTCCCTGCAGATCATTCCCCCGCAGAGCCACAGGCTTGCCAAGCAAGTTCAAACGCCGTAGCGCTCCGCTGGCCTTTTGATACTGGCTCGCTTTGGGGAAGTTCGACACAAGTTGCTGATACGACTTGGCCGCATCTTCGCTCTTGCCCGAAAACTCCTGGTACATGCCCAACTGGAACAAGGCTTCGGCGCTGTCCGCAGCCTTCGGGAATTGGTTGGCAAATGCCTGCAGATCAGCAAGCCATTGCGTCTGAAGCTGTTGCTTATTCGAGTTCGGGTCGCGTTGATTGACGTTGTACACTGACCACAGCCGCTGAAATGCCGCATGGGCAATCAGGTCTTCGTCTTCCTTGGCCTCGGTCAGTTTCTTTTGTAGTTGTTCCAGTCGCTCGGCGCCAGCCGGATAGTTCCCCAACTGAATGGCCATTCCGATCACGTCGGCCATTTGGCGATACCATTGATCACGGTCCCTTTCGTTCGCAATGTCCGCCAGGCCTTGCAACGCGTTGATGCGCGCTTCGACATTAGCCGCCATTTGGTCGGCCGGAAGCGTATCGGAAGCCTTGTCCAGTCGTTCCAGTTCAGCCATCAGCTTTTGCATCTGGTCACTGGGCTGACTGTCGCCTACGCCGCCGTTGTTCATAGCAGCAGCGGCACCCGCTAGTCCACCACCAGTTGGTTGGTGATCTGCGCCAACGCCGGGCGCGTCGATAATACGCCATGTGTCACCCACGCGCACCAGCGTACCCAAGAACACCTGTTCGTGTTTATCGCCGGTTTGAACGAGCGCCGAGGCATTGTCGCAAACCGTTATATCCTTGGTTGATCCCGCAGTGCTCGTTGGAATCGTCGCCGGGCGGGCACTGCTGTAATCAATATATCGCGTTTGCGGGGTCACGACTTTCTGGTCGGCCATGATTTTGGAAAACGCTTCTGGCGCACTCTTCACAGTGGAAGTGATTTCTTCTGCGCGGGCTTGCCCAAAACCAGCCTCAGCCAATTCGCTGGGGGAGATCAGCAGGAGCGAGAATCGTTCGGGCTCGCGGTTCTTGATAGCCAGCACGACTTGTTCCGCCACTTCTTGTGGCGAAATAACTTTCCAAGAATCGATCTTGCCATCTTCATTTTTGTCGATGGCCCAGCGGGTGCCGGCCGTGTTAAACCAACGATACTGGTCGGCTTTGTTATTATAATTCGAGTCGATGTCTCGGTAGACTTCGACGCCATTCAGGAAGTAGCACCACATAT
>CAZGMU010000341.1:0-5397 GCA_964526975.1 uncultured Planctomycetaceae bacterium | reverse complement strand
GCAACAGAAGGATCAGCAACAGAAGGACCAGCAACAGAAGGATCAGCAACAGAAGGATCAGCAACAGCAGGACCAACAACAAGGAGGCGGCAATAAAGACGAGCAAAAGGAAAGTAAGCCGGAATCCGCCGAGAATAAGCAGCAAGCGGAGCAGCCGAAGGATCAGCAGAAGCCGCAGGATCAAAAAGATCAGAAGCAATCGCAGGACAACGAGTCAAAGGACCAGAAAGATTCACAAGACAAGCAGCAGAAGTCTGGCGATGACCAGAAAGAGCAGAAGTCGCAGCAGTCTGAGGACTCCAAGTCAGAAGGCAAAGACTCGAAAGAGCAATCGGATAAGCAGCAAAAGCCAAGTCCCGACCAAAAGCAGCCGTCCCAATCAACGACGCAAAAGAACTCTAAGGATAAACAGCCCGAGCAAAAGTCTGTCCAGCCGGCAGGTGAGCCGAAGGAGCAGGATGGCAAGGCCGCGCCAAAGGGATCGTTGACGACCGCGGATAAGAAAGCCGACCAGGATGAGCAGAAAGAAAAAGCATTGGCCGCCAAGGAGATGGCTCCGGATGGCACGATGACCGTGCAGGAGGCGGAGAAGATGTTGCAATCGATTCGAGATCAAGAAATGATTCGTCGCCTGAGACGGCAGGCAGCCGAGCGGAATCGGCATATACCGGTCGATCGTGATTGGTAACGAGATATGAATAAATACATGAAATTCGCGTGTGTTATTGTTGCGGCGATGTTGCTCAGTGGCGCTAGCTACGCGGCGGCGGCCGAGGTGCGAACGGGCTTGTCTGCCCGTGAAACGTACGTTGGTCAGCCGGTGGTGCTGCGAGTGCAGATCGCGAATGCCACGACGGCCGAACAGCCGAAATTGCCAGAGGTCGACGGTGTTTCGATTCGACCGCTGGGGAGTCCATCGCGAAGCACGCAAGTGACTGTCATCAATGGGAAAACGACTACCACGACGACTCAGACATTTGCCTATGAGTTGACGCCGCAGCGAGCAGGTACGTTTCAGATTCCGCCATTCACCGTTGACGCTGATGGCAAGTCGCAACAGACGCGGGCAATCGAGTTCGTGGCGTCCAAGAGCGAAACGGGAGACCTTTTGTTCGTCGAGATCGCGGGCAAGCAGAAGGAGATTTATGTCGGTCAGTCGCTCGATGTGACATTAAAGATTTGGATTCGGCCTTACAGTGATCGTCGTCTGAAAGTGAAGCTTTCGGAGGGCGACATGTGGCAGCTGATTTCCGAGCGGACGGAATGGGGGCCGTTCGCGGAGCGGATTCAGCAGCTCGCCGAGCAAGACCAACGGCCGGTTGGAAAGGAAGTGCTTCGTAAAGATGCCGAGGGCGCGGAGCATAGTTACTATTTGTACCAACTGGATGCGACGATCTATCCCAAGCGGCCAGGCACGATCGACGGCGACAACGTGAAAATCGTGGTCAACTATCCGACCGCGCTGGGGCGATCGCGAGGGATGTTCGCCGACTTCTTTGGCGACGCGGGCGGACCTGGCGCGCCGTTTGATGACGAAGACTTCTCGCCGTTTGGCGCGCAGCTAACCGTGCAGACGGTGCGGCCACTCGTTGCTCAGGCGGTGGTGGAGCCGATCAACGTGCTGCCAATTCCGACCGCAGGCAGGCCAGCCGATTATCGTGGGGCAGTGGGGCAGTACCAGATTGCGATCGATGCGACGCCGACGCATGTGAAGTCCGGCGACCCGATCAATTTGTTGATCGGTGTTTCGGGCACGGGACCGATGGAACTGGTGCAAGCGCCGCCACTTGCTGAGCTACCTGAATTGACGGCGGATTTCAAAGTTCCGAATGAACCTCTTGCCGGTTTCGTGAAAGGTGACCGCAAGATCTTCCAGACGACGATTCGTCCAAGGAAGCCTGGTATCACGCAGATACCGTCCGTTCCATTCAGCTTCTTCGATCCCACGACAGGTAAGTTCGAAACCGTGCATAGCAAGCCGGTTTCGATTCAAGTCGAGCAGGCTGAGATGCTGGCGCTTGATGCGGTGGAGCACAACGGACCGGCGGCGGGTGGAACCTTGGAGACGAACAAACCGAACGCTGCTTCGGCGCCGCCCGTGGCACTGCAAATCTTCACTGGCGACAGTTTGCTGACGAATCAAACGCGCTGGGAACTGAATCGTTCGCTGCTCGCGTGGTTGTTAGCGCTGCCGCCGGTTGCGGTGCTGCTAATCGCCCTGACACGCACTCAAACCATGATCGCGCGATTGACGGAGCTGTTTGGTTCCGCGGCTAATCGATTGCAGAAAAGGATTGGGGCTGCGAGTGATGCGGCGGAGGTCGCCGAGGCTATCAAGACATTTGTTGCCCGACAGTGCAATCTGAAAGAGAAGCAATTGGACGCGGAGAAAGTGGTGGGCGCGATTCGTGTTGCGGGTCGTCGTAACCTCGCGATTCGTTGTGAGCAGCTTCTCCATCTGTGTGCGGATTCGATGAGCAGCATGCCTTTTAGTGTCGATAAGAACTTGGATGGAATCAAGCGACAAGCGTCGCAATGGCTCGCGGATTGGCAAGCGGAGAATCAACGCGAACGTCGAAAACCAAATTCACGTTCTATGAAACCCGCTGGTGCAGTCGCCCGCGTTTCCTCGGTGAGTACGCCTGCCTCCAAGATTGGTGCGACGATCTTGGCCGCTGCCATGCTCGTAGTGGGAGGTCAGAGGGCGGTTGCTCAAACTGTCGAACTGAATAGCGAGCAGCAGCAGGTGTTGTTGTCCGAGGCGAACGGCAGCTACAAGGCGGCTTTGGACAAAGTCAGCACCGACTCAGCCGAGGCGAAGCAAGGATTTGCCGACGCGGCGGAGAAGTACCAATTACTTGTTTCCACAGGCGTTGCGAACAGTGAGTTGTATTTCAATCTGGCCAATGCGTATCTTCAGAGTGGCCAGACGGCAAAGGCCGTCGCCAATTATCACCGTTGCTTGCGGATCGATCCGACGATGCGCGAAGCACGGCAAAACCTGGTTTACGCCGAGACGCAACTGGGATCGCCAGCGGTACCGGTTGATGCGAAACAACAGAGCGTTACTATCCAGTCCGCTTCTGTGGCGATGAATGAATGGTTCACCAGCCGGGTCAGCCCGCAAACAGTTTTCGTCGTGATGGTCGCTGCTTGGATCGTGATTTGGGGAGCGATAAGAATGCGGCTACTCGGCTTCCGCTGGTTTTGGAAAACAGCCATAGGCGTTGCTACGTTGCTGTTGCTGATTACGGCGACATCAACGTGGTTGAATTCGCAGGCCGCGGGTCGTCATGAGGCGGTGATAGTAACCGCCGTCGAGGCCAGCGAAAAGCTCAGCCCAGGGCAAGTTGTCGAATTGCTTCAAACGCGTGGTGACTCTGTTCGCGTTCAAGCGCAGAGCGGCGAGCCGGTTTGGGTAGCGAGCAATTCGGTTGAAGCGATTTGATGTTCGTTTGGGCTTAGATCTCCGCCAACGGCTCGGTGGCGTCGCCGAATTGTTTTTGATGGAGGTTCATTTTGTCCATCATCGAGAGGTAAAGCCGGCACATCTGGCGATTGGGCTTCTCGCGGTAGTCGAGCACTTGGCCCGTTTTGATCTTACCGCCACCGCCGCCGACGAGGACGACGGGAAGCTGCGTGGCATCGTGGCCGCCGTTGAGCATGCTGGAGCAGAACAGCAGCATCGAGTTGTCGAGTGCGGTGCGTGGTCCTTCTTGAATCGCGTCGAGCTTGTTGGCGATGTAGGCCAGTTGCTCGACGAAGAACTGGTTCACTTTGAGCCAGTCGGGAGTATCGGAGTGGGAGAGCAGGTGGTGGATCATGTAGTCGACGCCCAGGTGTGGGAAGCGGAGCGACGAATGGTCGGTGTTGAGCTTGAGCGTGGAAATTCGAGTCGTATCGGTCTGGAAGCCAAGCACGAGGATGTCGCACATGAGCCGCATGTGATCGGCGATGTTTTGGGGGATGCCATCGGCTGGGCGACGCATGTTCGGCTTGTCGAGCGTGGGCCGCCAACCCTGCACTTCGCCGCGTTTGCCGGCTTGCGCGATGCGCTGTTCGACATCGCGGACTGAATCCAGATACTCGTCCATCTTCTGGCGATCGGTCTTGCTGATGCGGCGGCGCATGTCGCTAGCATCGCTCATCACGGCATCGAGCACGCTCTTATCGCCTTTTTGCACTTCGTCTTTGAACAGCCGGTCAAAGGCGAGGGCAGGGTAGAGCTCAAGCGGCGTCGGTGTCGTGGGCGATGACCATGAGATGTGCGAGCTATAGAGCATCGAATAGTTTTTATGGATGGCCGGATTCGATGTTTCACAGCCGAGAACAAGACTCGGTACTTTGGTCGATCGGCCATACTTCTGCGCGATGAGCTGGTCGACGCTCGTGCCGGAGAGAATCTCGCCACCCGCGGCGAGGGGAGCACCCGAGAGAAGGTTGCCGGTTTGCGAGCTATGAATGTTTCCTTTGAGCGCCTGTTCGTTGTACAGGCCGCGAATGAAGAGCAGCTTCTCGCGATGATTGGACAGCGGAGCCAGGACTTGTCCCAATTCCATCGATTTGCCTGCGCCCTTGGCCCACCACTCCTTGCTGTGGAAGCCATTGCCTGCGAAGAGCACGGCCATGCGGACAGGCGCTTCGCTGGCAACGGCCGAGCCGGCGGGCACATCGCCCCACACATTGAGCGATTCAAACCAGGGCAGCGCCATCGATACGCCGATGCCGCGAAGCATCGTGCGACGGGAGAATTTGTGATTACTCATTTTCGACTCGCTTGTTAACACTTCTACCACTTGAACCGCCAAGTCGCCAAGGAAAACAGAAATCAGCCGCGAATTGCTTGGCGTCCTTTGTGTTCTTGGCGATTTCGTTCATCTTATTAGACATTCTTATTCATCGAACGCAGTTTCCATTCCGCGAATCTCGCGGAACTGGCGGCTGCCGACGATCGTTTCAATGGCCACATCCATTTTATAGTCGTTCGCGGCCAGCTTGTTCTGCATTTCCGCAAGGAGGGGCTCGTCGGAGAGTTGCACCGCTCTACCTAGGGCGTAACCGAGCAGTTTTCGACAGAATTGCCGTAAAAAAGCGTCACGCCGTTGGGTGAGCAGGTAATTTCGGAGGCCGTTTAGTCCTTCGAATTCGGTGCCGTCCATCGTTTTGACGCGGGTTTCGACCGGGCGATCGCCGAGATCTTTGTCGCGATGGCGGCCAATAGCGTCGAACGCTTCGAGCGAAAAACCATACGGGTCGATTCGCACATGGCAGACCGAGCATTTGGGGTCGTTCGTGTGCTTTTCAACCAATTGACGCACAGTCAAGCCTTCGGTGGCCGCTTCGTCGTCGGGCAGTGGAGGGATCCCCTTGGGCGGCTTCGGCAGACGTTCGCCAAGG
>CAZGMU010000340.1:296-5398 GCA_964526975.1 uncultured Planctomycetaceae bacterium | reverse complement strand
AAATCTTGTCCGATCAGAAATGTTTTCGTCAGGCTTCATGGGGGAGGGCGCGTTTTCCGGGGTTGCCAAGCAGGAGGGGCCAACGATGCAGTGCATTTATTGAGGCTTGCATTGACATTGAACAACGACGCGGGCTGGGGCGTCCTCGCCCCCGCCCAATCGTGTTCATTATCAATGAAAGCCTCAATAAGTAGTGACTACACATTGTAGTGTGCTATGTGTTTGCGTTTAAGCCGTTCGCATTAGTGAGCAATTCGTTATTTCGTCGTTACCGTGACGCCAACGCTAATTTGCGGACTTAGCTTTGCCGAATAATCGCCAAGGCCGGGCTTACTGTCTGGCCAAAGCTATTCCAAAACCTTCGCGCGAGCCGGGCGGCTGAATTAGCGGGTGAGTACCCTGGCTACGTCGCCGCTGTCTGAATGGGACACAGCGAGAAGATCGCTAGCGAACACTACTGGCGGCCTACGAATGCCGACTTTGAGCGGGCGGTGCAAAATCCGGTGCAAACATTAACGACCGGTGAGCCGCAAGAAGGCAAATTCGAATGCAGCGAAACGAACAACCCCAACGAAGGGCCTCAGCAGTCAGGCGATTTAGTGCCTCTTTCGCCTGACTGCGTTACCGTACATCTGCAAAGGTGGGCGATGAGGGACTCGAACCCCCGACATTCGCGGTGTAAACACGACGCTCTAGCCAACTGAGCTAATCGCCCGATTTGGTCCGTGGTCCACGGTCCGTTGTCAGTCGTTGCCATATATTCTACAACATGCAACGGACCATGGACAACGGACAACAGGCCAACCATAACGATGAGCACACAAATTGTCGACATTGCCGATGCCAAGAGCGGTTCGCGAGCGCGGATTTCGGTAGGGCAGGGGTTCAACTGTTTTAGCTGGCAGCCGGTGCTCAGCGATGGGCCGCGAGAAATGCTCTGGGCCGATGCCGGGTTCGATAGCGGCGAAAAGCGGCCATCGGGCAGCGGTATCCCGCTTTTGTTTCCTTTTCCCGGCCGCATCGGCGGAGCAAAGTACACGTTCAACGGGCGCGACTACCAACTCGAGCCGGGAGATGCGCACGGGAATGCGATTCATGGTTTTGTCCTGAACCGGCCGTGGCGGGTTGTCGAAAAAACTGATTCGCGGGTGGTTGGCGAGTTTCAGGCATCGGTCGACGACGTCAAGATTCTCGACCACTGGCCCGCCGATTTTCTTTTGCGAGTTTCTTATGAAGTTCGCGGTCGAGAATTGCTGAGCAACATCCACTACGAAAACACCGGCGATGGTCCGCTGCCGTGCGGCTTCGCGACACATGCCTATTTCCGCTTGCCGCTTACAGAAGGCAGTGCTGCGGCTGACACGATTGTCACAGCTCCAGTACACAAATACTGGCCGCTAGAGAACATGATTCCTACGGGGCAATTATTACCGATTGCTGCCGATCAGCAGTTGGCGCAGGGGCTAAAACTGGCTGATCACAAGTTCGACATCGTATTCACCGACATGCGACCAGATGCAGACGGCCTGTTGCGAACCAAGCTTGCCGATTCCGCCAACGGACGAATGCTTACGCAAACCTTCGACCAGAGCTTCACGCAATGCGTGGTCTACACCCCGCCGCACCGCGAGGCTATTTGCCTGGAGCCGTACACCTGTGTTCCCGACGCCATTCGCCTCGCCGCCGAAGGCCATGACACCGGCCTGCAAATACTTGCGCCGCGCGAATCGCGCGATACAACGATCGTGCTTGCAGCAACCTCGTAGCGGAACTCGATCTATTCAAGCGTGTAGCCACGGAGATCACGGAGTAGACGATGAACTCGCAGTAGCGAGCTTTGCCTCTCGGTGTTCGCTGTAATTTTATGCGGCTATTCGAAGAAATAAAAAAGTCGTAAGTGCAAAGCAAGACTTCACACTTACGACCTATTACTTACTACGAAAACCTTATTTCTTATCTTCTTCTTTTTTGGGTGGTTCCTTCTTCAGGTCTTCCAGCTTGCCGCCGGGCCATTCGCCATTGTTCAAGCGGTCGAGGAAGGTCTCGCTCTTGTCGTTCTTCGGATCGACGTGCATTGCGAGTACCTTTTTGAGCGCTTCGTCTATCTTCGCCTTGTTCTTTGCGTCTTTCTTCGTCAGTAGCTTGCCGAGCTGCTGGCCAAACGGATTACGGCCTTTCTTGTTTTTGCCTTGATGGCAAATGAGGCACTTGTCGCCTTTGTCGACCGTTTCGGCAAATTTCTTGTCTTTGTGGTTGTCGAGATAATCTTTCTTGAACTCGTCGTAAAACGGCTTGATAGCCGCCGCTGGCGAAACGAGCGCGAGCACAACGGGAATTGCCAGAACATATTTCAGGCCACGCATCACAAACCTCTCGAATGAATGGAAGGAAGGAACCCAGGCGGGACCGCGGACTCTTGTTTCGAAATGCTCCCGCTATTCGCCCGCGGCATAAGCCATTATTAGACCTGGAATCCGGCGATTGTCAAGGAACGGCACGTTCCAGCAGCCCCTTCGTGGTTGCCGATTATTGCGATTCGGCATTGGTGTGCATCCACTTTGTCAACAGGGGCGAAAGCGCCAAGCAAGCTCCGGCGGCAATGAACGCCGCCACCGCGATCTGGCCGAAAACCTTCCCATAGATGTGGACGGTTTCGATCGGTAAGGGAACTACTTGTGGGCCGCTGCTCCCCTCGTCGCCGACGCCGGTGAACGAGGCAATCCATCCGGAAAGCGAGTTGGCAAGACCCATGCCGAAGAACCAGGTTCCCATCACGGTGCTTACCAGTCGCTTGGGCGAGAGTTTCGTGACCATCGACAGGCCGATGGGCGAAGAGCAAAGTTCGCCGGTCGTATGGAAGAGGATTCCTAGTAGGAGCCACGACATCGACACCATGCCACGCTGATCCGAAGCATGCTGCGCACCGTACCACAACAGAACGAAGCCAAACGCAAGTTGGAGAAGCGATAGCACGAATTTCAGAGGCGTTCCTGGTTCAAGGCCACGGGCTCCGAGCCAGTTCCAGAGTGTTGTGAAGACAAGACCGAAGAGGAGAATGTAGATCGGGTTGGCGGCCTGAAAGAGCGATGCAGGAAAGATGCTGCCGCCGATGCCCATGCCGACGTTTTCCTGGGTAACGGTCCAATTCAGAGTTTGGAATTGAGCGGGGGCGTTTGCTAGTTGGGCCGCCTCTTGCAGCGCCATCCAACCGCTGAAGGTTAGCGAATTCGACGGCGCGACGCTTTTCGCATAGGCCGCGAGTGCCTCGGGCGCGAGCCGTTCTCCTTTCGGTTTGGCGTCATTCAGTAGCCGAATCGCTTCGGAGATTTGGGAGACCATATCGACATTGCCATTCTCTCGCCCAAGCTGCTCTTGTGTGAGGGTGGGGAGTCTGCCGAGCGTTTCGTTGCGTGAGGCCTGAGCGATGCGAAACGTGATTTGACTGCCGACTTCCGCTGGCGTAACCGATTTTACTTCGAACACCCGGTCGACATTTCGGTCCATGAAGTTCGCCATCGAACTGCCGGCCTGCTCGAAGAAGGCCCAAAACAACAGCGAAAAAAAGGTCAAGATGACGACCACAAACAGCCGTTCGCGTTCAACCTGAGTACCCTTGAAGGCTTCGACGAATACGTAACCGATCGCTACAGCGCCGAATACCATCAAGATATAGGAAGCGGCCTGGTGATATTGTGTCAGCAGCGCGAAGATGGGCACGGTTAGCACAACAATCAGATAGATTAGGAAATCCATCCGTAGCGGACCGACTTTTCGGAGCAAGAACGCGGGATCGGGTGGTCCGCCCGCATTTGCGGGTAGGCCGCCGCGTCCAAGGGCCACAAACGCGACGACACCCGCGATCGCCAGCGCCAGCCCGGCGAAGGCATTGATGACGAGTTGGTAGACATTGTCTTGCAGGAACAGCATCGAGACAGCCGTTGCGAGCGCGGCTCCGAGAATCAGGAATTGTGTTAGCCGCACCGGCGCTACGAATACCGCGAGGCCGACAAGCATACCGATCGTCGCGAGCCCGAACCCCCAATGCCAACCGATTCGCTCGCCAACATAGCTGCAAATGAGCGGCGCGAGCGCGGCTCCGAGATTGACGCCCATGTAGAAGATCGTGAAACCGCCATCGCGTCGCGAGCTGTCCGGCGGATAAAGTTTGC
Organism: uncultured Planctomycetaceae bacterium; assembly: GCA_964526975.1. GTDB lineage: Bacteria > Planctomycetota > Planctomycetia > Pirellulales > Lacipirellulaceae > JABDGM01. The sequence goes on along the minus strand of CAZGMU010000340.1, from coordinate 1,229 downwards.
CGACGATCGTAGAGATGTTGGGTTTGAAGAAGCCGTTGCCAGTGATGAGCAATCCCAATGCGAAGTAGAACGCAGTGGTGTTCTCCCGAGTCATCAGCAAATGTCCGGCCGACATCAAGAGCCCGCCAAGTATGACGGCTCGACGCTGCCCTAGCAGCCGATCGGCACACATGCCACCGATGAATCCGGTTGCGTAGACCAGGGCAGTGTACGCGCCGTAGACGCCGTAGGCGGTGGCGTCGTTGTACTTCAAGAAGCCCTTGATCATGTAGAAGACCAGGAGCGCTCGCATGCCGTAGTAGGAGAATCGCTCCCACATCTCGGCGAAGAACAACGTATAGAGGCCGACCGGATGCCCAAAAAGAGTCTCACGCTGAACTGTCGATTCTGCTGGCATAAAGATCTCCCGGGTAATGGGACGATCGTAGCAGAATCACGGAAAAAGAATCAGCCCTACATGAGAAACAACAATAGAGCGAAATTCGCCCCAATGAAGAGCAGGCGAGCCAGTCGCTCGCTGCTCAATCGTTTGGCGCGGCTTCGACTGGTAGACCGGAGTCGGGCTTTGCCATATCACTTTGCTTAATCGCCGCGGGAATCCGCAACTCCTGCTCCTGAAACGCCGGCGGTGCCGTTTCGCCGTGCCATACAATTCCCAGGATCAGTACAATGACGAGCAATAACGCCGCCGGAATTATCCATGGACCATGCACCTTCCAAAATGAAGTGGGCTGCGGCCACGTTCCCATGTAGGTCGGCAGGGCGGCCGTCGGCGGCGATAAGCCCATTTGCTCCACGCAGTTCGTCAGGGCGACCGACAGATCGATCGGCGTTTGAAATCGATCTTCCGGCTTCTTGGCAAGCATCATGGCCAGCACGTTGGCCAGCATGTCGGGCACGTCGGGCCGAATTTCGCGTACATCCGGCGCCGGG
>CAZGMU010000340.1:0-286 GCA_964526975.1 uncultured Planctomycetaceae bacterium | reverse complement strand
AGCAGCTTCTGCAGTACATTGCCTTCGGGGAACGGCGCGCGACCTGCCAGCATGAAAAACAGCGTGCAACCGAGCGAGTAGATGTCGCTGCGGATGTCCGCATCGCGCGGGTTCCGAGCTTGCTCAGGCGAAATGTAGTCGAACGTACCCAGCGTAACTCCCGTGGCGGTTTCATCGTGATCCGCCTGACCCAGGTACTCGATCCGCGCGAGGCCCATGTCAACGAGCTTGGCCAAGCCGTCGTGCGCGATCAGGATGTTCGAAGGCTTGATGTCGCGGTGGACTA
>CAZGMU010000339.1:0-5404 GCA_964526975.1 uncultured Planctomycetaceae bacterium | reverse complement strand
ACAGTGCGCTCGGTTCGTTGCGAGCGAGCGCGCAGGTGATCAGCTACGAAATTCCGCTGGGAATGTCGGTGCTGGGAGTGATCCTGCTCGCAGGAACGCTGAACCTGGAGAAGATTCTCGATCAGCAGGCAGCCGGTGGGTTCTGGCATTGGAACTTCTGGTACCAGCCGCTGGCGTGCTTGATCTTTTATGTCAGCTCGCTGGCTGAGTCGAACCGGTTGCCGTTCGATTTATCGGAATGTGAGCAGGAACTGGTCGGTGGTTACCACACCGAGTATGGCGGTCTGCGGATGGTGATGTTCTTCGTCGGCGAGTACACGCACTTGGTGACGATCAGCTTTCTGACCGCGATCCTGTTTTTCGGCGGCTGGTATTTTCCGTTCATTGCCACGCCGGAAAGCAACTACTTTGGCGCGTGGGCGGTGAAGCTATTGGTGCTGCTCACGAAGGTGCTCTTGAGCGTGTTTTTGATCATGCTCATTCGCTGGACGATTCCGCGTTTCCGGTTCGATCAACTGATGGAATTGACGTGGAAGGTGTTCATTCCGCTGGCGTTCGCCAATATGATTGCCGTGATGTTCGTGCGGCAATTTGATTGGGAGCGGTGGGTGTTGTTTCCGATTTCGATTGGGTTGTTCGTCGCGGCGGGCGTGATCAGCACGTCGTTCAAGCGGCGAGAGATTGCGGGGCGGAAACGTGGGACGCTGGCGGCGGGTTAAAAAAGAAGAAGAGAAGAAGTTTCACGCAGAGACGCTGAGGACAGGAAGAAGGAATTGAGAACACTAATCGGCGCTGATCTTCGCTAATTGAAAACGAGAGAATGATTAGCGAGGATTAGCGGTCCTGTTTGCTCTCCACGATCTTTGCGCCTCTGCGTGAAACCGAATTAAATAACATGCCAATCAATCCAAAAGAAGTGACGTGGATCAAGGAACCGGAGGTTGGCTTCTGGGAGGCGACGTTTTTGCCCGCGATTGTGAAGGGGTTGAAGACGACGCTCGGTCACGTGACGAATTATCAGCCGGTGACGCAGCAGTATCCGGAGAAGAAGCCGGATTTGCCGCAGCATTATCGAGGCGTGCATCGGCTGAACCGCGACGAGAAGGGCAGGGTAAAGTGCGTCGCCTGCATGCTTTGTGCGACGGCCTGCCCAGCGAATTGCATCGCGATCGAGGCGGCGCCGGCGCCGCCCGATTGGCCAGATCGTGACAAGTACCCCTTGGCGTTTGTGCTGGACGAGTTGCGATGCATTTACTGTGGGATGTGTGAGGAGGCCTGCCCGGTCGATGCGATCGAGCTCACGCATATTTACGATATGACGTCGGAAACGCGTGAACAGATGGTGTTTACCAAAGAAAAGCTGCTCGATGTTTACGACAAGACGAAGGACAACCCCAAGGACCCGGTACGGACGACTCGTGGGAAGCTGGGGCCGGCGTCGGATTTCCTGGACCTGGCGACGTTGATGCCGGCGACGAGCGTCGTTCAAGGTGATCGGGCAGCGAAGTCGGCGAGCCCGGGCGTGATTGGCCCACCGCCGGAGGGTGTCGATATTTGAGTTCGAGTGACCAGGTTCTGCGGACCACATCTGACGACGGATGAGGCGGTGGGATTTGGTCATTGTTTTTTCAGGCTCGATGGCTGTGGCGGACTGGCGGCGATTGTCGTCGCTTTGGGGTCCCCAATCGGGCATGGTTGCGTTAACATTTTGGGAACATGTACTGGCATTGGGTGACGGGAAATTGGCCGGAGATTGGAGCGCTCGCGTTGATCGCGTGTGGCGTGTGGTGGTTGATGCCCCGTTCGGTCCGGTTGCCGAAAGTGATTGGGCTCCTCTTGGCGATTGCCGGCGCGGATTGGCTGGTTTATCAGTTGAACGCGTCGAGGCTGTCTGAGCAGCGGTTGTTGTTTGCCGCTTTTGCGACAGTGGCGATGCTGTCGGCGATTCTGATGATCACGAACCGCAAGCCGGTGTACTCGGCGCTGTGGTTTGCTGTGGCGACGTTGGCTGTGTGCGGGTTGTTTTTACTGCAATCGGCGCCATTCCTGGCGGCGGCCACGGTGATTGTGTATGCCGGAGCGATCGTGGTGACGTTCTTATTTGTCATCATGCTGGCACAGCAGAGCGGAGCGACGATTTATGACCAGCGGTCGCGGCAGCCGCTCCTGGCGACGATCTTCGGCGTACTCCTGCTGGGCGCGCTTTTGGCGATGCTGAAGAACACCAATGCCGAGGACTTGCACTTCAGTGATAGTCTGTCGTCGGTAGCTTCGGCCAACGTGCTGAGCCAACCTGCAAAGGGGCAGGAACTTGGCCAAGTGCTGACACTCGGCCGTTCGCTGTTTGGTGATTACCTGTTCGCGGTGGAACTGGCTGGCACGCTCCTGTTGGTGGCGACGATCGGGGCGATTGCGATCGCGCCGCGACGCCGCGGGGGGGCGCTGTGATGGGCGACGTCGAAAGTTACCTGGCGGTCGGCGCGGTGCTGTTCGTGCTCGGCGCGATTGGGTTTTTTACGCGACGCAACTTGATCGTGATGATCTTGTCGGCCGAGTTGATGTTGCATGGCGTGTCGCTGACGCTGGTGACGTTCAGCCGGTTTCATAATACGCTTGAAGGCCAGAGCTTTACGATTTTCATTTTGACCGTGGCGGCTTGCGAAGCCGGGTTGGCGCTGGCGCTCATTCTTGCGTTGTTTCAGAAATCGAAATCGCTTGATATCGAGTTCTGGACCGAGCTGCGCGAGCCTGACTTACCGTCGCCGCTACTGGTCGATCAGGCCGAGGAGCCGCCGTTCGTGCCGCCTGCTCCGATGGAGTTCCCGCGGCTGACGCCCGCGGGCCTCGTGCCCGAAGACTTGGATAAATACGACCGAACGCTGGTCGACGATGCGGCGAGCCAAGCGGCCAACACGCCGCTTGAGCCGCCCCAACCGCAGGAAGTGATGAAGTCGGTCATCCGATAACGCGCACGATGCCAGAACACGTACAACATCTTGTTTTGTGGTTAATCCCCGCGGCCCCGTTGGTGGCTGCGGTGGCGACGGCGCTGCTGGGGCCAAAGGTGCTCAAAGGGCAGAGTCATCTGCCCTGTTGGCTTGGTCTGGCGGTGGCGATGGTTTGTGCGTATGTGGTGTTTTTTACGCTCGTGCCGGCTGGCTTCGGCGAGCATGAGAACACGCCGGCGATAGCGACAGGTTATCAATGGATCGATGCGGGCGGGTTCAATGTGCGCACCGATATTCGTGCCGACGCGATGAGCGGGATGATGCTCGCGATGGTGACGACGGTGAGCCTGTTAGTGTCTGTGTTTGCCGCGGGTTACATGCACCACGATCCTGGCTATCCGCGTTTCTTCGCCTGTTTCGCATTGTTCGTGTTTTCGATGTGCATGCTGGTGCTGGCGGCGAACTTCGTGTTGATGTTCGTGTTTTGGGAAGGCGTCGGTCTGTGTAGTTACCTGCTGATTGGATTTTGGTTTCAAAAGGCAATCGCGGCCGCGGCAGCGAAAAAGGCGTTCGTCGTCAACCGGATCGGCGATTTTGGATTTATTATCGGCGTGTTTTTGATTTGGACGACGTTCCAGTCACTCGATTTTGCGACCGTGCTGGGACATCCGGAGCAAATCGCTCAAATCGCCGCGGCGAATCCAGGTCGAATGACGGCGATTTGTTTGCTGCTATTCTTGGGCGCGTGCGGCAAGAGCGCCCAGTTCCCGCTGCATGTGTGGTTGCCAGACGCGATGGAAGGCCCGACGCCGGTCAGCGCACTCATTCACGCCGCGACGATGGTGACGGCCGGCGTGTATATGGTCGCTCGCTGCACGCCGCTGTTCGTGCATTCGGTCACGGCCCAGATGGTGGTGAGCGGCATTGGCGCGGTGACCGCACTACTCGCGGCCCTGATCGCGCTGACGCAATACGATCTGAAGCGCGTGATGGCGTACTCGACCGTGAGCCAGTTGGGTTACATGTTCATGGCACTAGGCGCGGCGGCAGCCGGGCCAGAAACGGTGACGCTGGCCGTGACGGCGGCCATGTTTCATCTGTTTACGCATGCCTTCTTCAAGGCGCTCTTGTTCCTTGCCTCGGGCAGCGTGATGCACTCGATGGGCGACGTGATCGATATGCGGCAGTTCAGTGGTTTACGTAAGGTGCTGCCGATTACGCATTGGACGTTTCTCTGCGGCGCCGCGGCGCTCGCGGGTGTTCCGCTGCTCTCCGGCTTCTGGAGTAAGGATGAGATTTTCGCGGCGCTGTACGGTGCTTCGCATGTGTCGGAACATGGAGCCTACTTTGGTTGGATTTTGGGCATCGCGGCGCTAACGGCGTTCCTTACGGCGTTCTATACGTTCCGGGCGTACTTCCTGACGTTCTGGGGCGAGGAGCGATTCCCGCCTGAGGCCGGCCATCATCCGCACGAAGCGCCACCCGTCATGGCTTGGCCGTTGCGGATCCTCGCGATGTTCGCACTATTCATCGGTTTCCTAGTCGGGCCGACCGGCTTGTTTGGCAACTACCTGCATCACGCGATTGGGCTGGGCCACGGTGGTCACGAGGGATTCAACATGGGCCTCGTCGCGCTGAGTGTGGGCGTGGTGCTGGCGGGGATCGCGCTCGCGTGGCTCATGTATATCAGCAAGCCGGCACTGCCGAAGCAAGTGTCCACGGCGTTTGGTCCGCTTTACAACCTGTCGCTCAATAAGTTTTACCTGGATGAGGTTTACACGGCACTTATTGTTGCGCCGCTACGTGGCGTGGCCCGTTTGTCGAACTGGTTCGATCAATTTATTATCGATCCGATTGTGGATGGCTTCGCCGTGTTGCCGCGGGCGCTGAGCAGCGTGCCGCTGTGGATGCATAACGGGCTGGTGCCGTCGTACGCGATGATCATGTGGCTAGGGTTGTTGATGAGCGTGTTGTTTGCCATGAGGATGTTGCCGTTCTAGTTTTGCGATGATCGTACTACTTCTCATAACGTTGTTGATGCCCCTGGTTGTGGCAGTGCTATTGCTACTTGGCCGGCGGACGTTTTCGCGCGGAGCGGCACGGAGCTTTGCGCTCATGGGGTCGCTGGCGACGCTGTTTGTTTCGCTGGTGCTGGCTAGCCAATTTGTGAAGCTGCCGGTCGAAACGGGGCCGCGCTCTCCGGTCCAGCCACGAGTGAGTCATGCGTTCCATTGGATGTCGTATGGCGAAGCGGCGCCGGCGAATTCGAATCAATCGCAGATGCAGCTTCAGTTTTTGCTCGGGCTCGATGGCATCAGCCTGTCGATGATCGTGCTGACGACGCTGCTGACGGTGTCGTGCGTGTTGATTTCGTGGCACGCGATCAGCGATCGGCCGGCCGGCTTTTACGCGTGCCTGATGCTGCTTGAGGCGGGGCTGGTGGGCGTGTTCTCGGT
>CAZGMU010000338.1:0-5429 GCA_964526975.1 uncultured Planctomycetaceae bacterium | reverse complement strand
ATGTAACCCCCACCGCCGCTTGCGGCTTAGCTCCCACGAACAACAAACAACGAACCACCGTGCTAAACCGCAAAAGAGCGATGCGGCATGGCGAAGAGTTCAGGAGGCCTTTAGTTTTTCGATTTCGGCTTTGGCCGCGGCGATTTCGGATTCAAGCTGCTCGACTTCGGCCGGGTCGTCCATTTGCTTACGCGCGCCCGCGAGGCGCTGTTGGACGTCGTTGATCTTCTTGCGGAGCAGCTCGATGCGTTTTTGGGCTTTTTTGTCCATGGCGTAAGGCTTAAAGAGTAAGTCGTAAGTAAGAGATTAGCCGGCGGGTTGGTTGTTGGGGGCGGCCAGTTTGGGTGGTTCGGCGACGCCGGCTTTGCGATCGTGAGGGTAGGAGCGCAGGAAGCTGCCGACGACGACGGTCACGATCGCCAGGAACAAGCAGACATTGATCCAGAGTCCCCATTTCTGACGGATGGCCTCGGCTGCATTGGTGCGCCCGGCCAACAGGGCCGCGAGCAGAAAGACCACAATCGCCGCGAGCATCTTGATGCCGAGCACCATGTGGTAGCTCTTGGCCAGGTCGTAGGTCTTGGTGAACTGGATGTAGTTCCAGAAGCCGGAGACGAGAAGCATCGCGGTCGCGATTCCAACCCACTTGGCCCAAGCCCCGCGGCGGCCGCCGAAGAAGTGATCGGGGTTCTGAGCGCCGGCGGAAGCCGTAGCCGGCGAGACGACTGTGCGGATATAGAACAAGCCGCCGGCCAGAATGATTGCGCCCAAGATGTGCAGGATTCGAGAGACGAGCATGACCCAGTACATGCTGTCCAGCGTGGGCATGTGAGGTTGTTGGGCGAAGAGGCAAATATTGGGCATGGTGAAGTCCGTAGGGAGTATAGGTACTTGAATGCGTGGTGGAGATCCGGTCCGAAGACCGACGCGAAGCGCTTGGAGTCCATTGAAGCTTTCATCAGCGTTGAACAACTACTAGCGAGCCGGGGCGTCCTCGCCCCCGTTCAGCCGTTCATTACCAATGAAAACATCAATAATTGAACTCTATCGTAACGACTATTCGCCGGTGCGCGAACGGTCGACGAGGGCGAGGGCTTCTTTCCGCGTGCTGATTTCGCCGTTGAGTTGAGCGTCGCGGACACGTTCGAGAAGCTCAGAGAAGTGCGGACCGGGCGAGAGGCCGTGTTGGATCAGCGTCGAGCCATCCAGGAGCGGCGATGGGTTGAGTCGCTCCGGAGGCCAGGCGAGACGCTCACGGCAAAAGGCCAGGGCAGCGGCGTCGGCCGAGTCGCTCGCTTCGGCAAACGCAATTAGTTCGGTTATGCCCGGGTGGATAAGGAGTCGTTGTAAACTTGGCCATGGCATGCTCGGAGCGTTTTGTAGACTGCTCCGGTGGGCCAGCAGCCAACCGACGCGTTCAGCCTCTTTGTTTGTGTAACGGAGATCGTGGCAGATGGTGACAGGCTCACGGTGTGAAGATGTGTTTGTGAGGAGGGTGGCAAGAACTAGCGGAAGCGTAGGGACGCTAAGTTGAGAAAGATGATGTTTCTTGAGGGCGAAGAGTTCGTCTGGCAGTGATGCCACCTCCGGGGCGATCGAGCGGAGAAGGTTGGAATCGCGGAGTAGAGTTAAGGCAGCGGCGCGATTCGAGTCGAGGAGCATTCGGCGGAGTTCGGCCCCGATGCGTTCGGCGCTGACGGTGGTGATTTGTGGCGCCATCTCCTGAATGGCGGTGAAGGTGCCGGGGTCGATGGTGCAGTTATACGTGGCGGCGAAGCGGATGGCGCGGAGCATGCGGAGATGGTCTTCGCTAAGCCGCGAGCGGGGATCGCCGATGGCGCGAATGAGGCGTGCATCGAGATCTTGTTGGCCACCGACGTAGTCGATGACTTGTTTGGCGATGGGGTCGTAGAAGAGGCCGTTGATGGTAAAGTCGCGGCGCTGGGCGTCGTGTTCGGCGGTGGTGAAGGCGACACTGTCGGGGTGACGGCCGTCGCTGTAGCTCGCGTCGGTGCGAAACGTGGCGACATCGATCTGCCCCACGTCGCGTGGTCCAAGGACCGTGATTACACCAAAAGACGCACCGATCGGCAGCGTACGGCGGCGGCCGAAAAGTTCGCGGACTTGGTCGGGCGTAGCGTTGGTGGCAACGTCGTAATCCTTGGGCGCGATGCCGAGCAACTGGTCGCGCACGCAGCCGCCGGCCCAGAGCGACTCGAAACCAGCGTCGCGGAGCTTGCGGGCAACCTGAAGGGCGAAGTCGCGTTGATTGGCGGCGGGCGGCATGACGAGACAAGTTGGAAGTTAAGAGTTGGATTAGCTGGTCGCGGAAGCGATCAGTTCGTTAGATGGGAAGATGGTTTCGTTGATTAAGGCAGTGACTTGGCGAATCGCCTCGTTGCGGGCGGTGTCGTTCCAGAAGATGACATATTCCGCGCCGGGGCGGAGGAAGTGCAGAACCAGTTCGCTCGGCGACTGTCCCCGCGCTTGCTCGATCGCCATGGCGTAGACGTAAAGTTGAAGCTGGTATCGCTCGGCCTCGCGGGCGATTTCTTTAGGAGTAACGTCGTTTGTTTTGAAATCGGCGATGTGCCAGTTTCCGGTAGCGTCCTGGTAAAGGCAATCGATGACGCCCTGAACATAGCGGCCAGTAGTATTAGCCTCGCCAGGAGGCCAGGCCAGTAGGAAATCGACTTCACGGTGGACGTGCTGGGCGGTTGCCAACTGCCGGCCACGGGGCGAGTGGAGGAAACGCTCGATCATCGTGCTGGCCAATTCGACCGCATGGGCAGCGTTCTGAAAGATATAGTCGGGCGCCAGATGTTCGCACCACTCCCTAACATCCGCTGGGTTGGCGAAGTCGATCCGTTCCAGAACGGCGTGGACAAGACTACCAAGGCCGCGGGCTTCGGCTTCGCTGGCTTCTTCGTCAATCGAACGGACGACGGCTTCGCGCGGCTGGACATGGGTGCGGATCAGTTGACCGGTCAGGCGGGAGAAAGAGAACTGACGTTGGGCAGCATGGTCGGCCGGCACGGGGGCAACGCCGAGCGGGATAGTGGCTTTGCCGTTAGCGGCGATTTCATGAGCATCTTCGAGAAGCTTTACCAAGTCGGGGCCATGCGATTTCCCGCCTGATTTGTCTGGGGTGGCCTCGATGATCGTCGCACCGATTGCGGGGGCTTCGTAGCCCTTCGGCAATAAGGCGAGCAGCTCACCGGTGGACAGATTGAAACGTTCGTCGAGAAGCTCCATCCAGTCGCTTTTCGGTTTGTCGATCGCTTCGAGGCTGCTGGAGAGGATCAAATGATCGGCGGCGCGAGTGCAGGCGACGTAAAATAGCCGTTTGCGCTCTTCGAGTTCAGCGCGGCGTTCGATGGCGCTGTAGAGCGTCATGCCGGTGGTGATTTTTTCGTTATCATCATCGGCAGGTTGGCGGATCAAAGGGCCAAGCTCGGGGTGAATGGCGGCCGAGGGGGGTTGCAATAGTGGCGGCCGATCTAGATCGGGAACGACGACGAACGGGAACTCCAGGCCCTTGGCATGGTGAATCGTCATGAGGCGAATGACGTTGGCGGCCTCGGGCAGCGTGGCGGCGAGTGCTTCGCGCGGCTCGCGCGAGATGAATTGCGAGAGCTGCGTGATGAAGCCGTCGAGATCGATCGCGCCGCTTTGGTCGGCAAGGCGGGCACGCTCGATAAGTTTATGCAGGTTGGCGAGCTTGCGCTGGCCGAGAAACTCGGTGAGAACGACAGCATCGTAGCCGGTTTGGTCGAGGGCGGTGTTGAGTAGCGTGGCGACCGGCACGCGGTCTTTGATCGAGCGAAGGTGAGCGAGCGTGGCGGCCGCCGCTTTGGCTTTGGCAGCTTCCGTGGGCGAAAGTTGGCTGGGAAGCTTGGCCGCGTTGAGGCCGGCGTTGAGATTGTCGGCGGTGTCTGTCAGCCAGAATAAGGTTTCGTCTTCGAGTGAGAAGAAGGGGCTGCGCAGCACGCCAGCGAGGCTGACTTCATCGGCGGTGCTGGCCACAGCGCGGAGCAGGTTGAGGACATCAAAGATTTCCTGCTGGGCGTAGAAGGCGTAGCCGCCGACGAGGTAGTAGTCGAGGCCGGCGACCCGTAGCGCTTCTTCGTAGATTGGCACATCGCTCAGGCTGCGGAAGAGGATGGCGACGTCGCCGGGCTGGAGATGGCGGGATTCTTTCGACTGTTTGTCGACGACAGGTTTTATTTCGCTCGATTCGTCGAGCAATGCAGCGAGGCGCTCGGCGATGGTTCGCGCTTCGCTCGTGCGGGCATCGCGGGCCGCGCCGGCCATGCGCTTGTTGTTTTTGTTGGGCGTGATTGTCCAGAGGAACTCGATCGCTGGTTGGGTGGTTGCTTGCGGGCGGCTGGGATTGAGGTGTTCGTATTGATCTTGTTCGCTGGTGAATGTGTCGCAAAAGAGCGCGTTGACGAAGTGCAGGATTTCCGGTTGGCTGCGAAAGTTGTTGGTAAGGCTGAGGCGTCCCTTGTCTTTGATGCTCTGGCGCAGATTGCGGAAGACATCTGGCGCTGCGCCGCGAAAGCGGTAGATCGATTGTTTGAAGTCACCGACGAAGAATAAGCGGCCAGCGTCGAAGCCAGGTCCGCAGAGTTTAGTAACCAGGTCGGTTTGGAGCTTGTCGGTGTCTTGGAACTCGTCGACAAGCAGTAGCCGCAAGTCGTCGGCCAGTCGCTCGGCGAGCTCGGTTTGCTCGGGGCTGGAGAGGAGAGCGTGTGCCCGGGCGAGCAGGTCGTCGAAGTCGAGTTTGCCCTGAGTGTGCTTGCGCTCTTCGTACTCGATAGAGATTTTGGCCGTGAGCTTGAGGAGCTCGATGCCAAGGCGGGCAGTTTCCAAAGCGAGAGACTCGATGAAGGGGCGCGGCTGATGTTTGTCGATCTGATCGCGGAGCGCTTTGCAGGCGTCGCGGTATTCTTCGTATTGACCGTCAGGCCAGTCTTTGGCAGTGCAAACGCCAGAGATCATGGTCGCGGCGCGGAGTTGAGTGAGATCAGTCTCCGTGAGAGTCGAATCCAGCGCTTTCAGTCGTGGCAACAGGTTGAGGAGGATAGCCCGGCAGTCGCGAAATTTTTCTTTTTTCGGCACACCGCCCAGTGATTCTAGTAGCCGGAGGATGGTGGCGAGGGGGGATGCAGCGGCGATTTCAGCGATAGCGTTGGGGATCGCGTGGGTGGCATGCCACGAGCGCCAGCGAGCGACCAGGTTCTCCGGCGATTCGGATTGGAAAGCCTGGAACGCCGGGTCGTGCCGATGGCTGAGCAGCTCTGCGATTTGTTCCTTGAGTTGTCGTAGGCTGTAGGTGGCGGCGAGGTCGAGCGTGGCGTCGTCTAGCTCGCCCAGCTCTTGGCGGAGGACGTCGTCAATCACTTCGAATTGCAGCACGTCGGCAT
>CAZGMU010000337.1:0-5468 GCA_964526975.1 uncultured Planctomycetaceae bacterium | reverse complement strand
GCGCCGGCGCCAGCGACGAGCTGCGCACGCTTGCCAAGAAGACCGGCATCCCCGTCACGATGACCGTTATGGGCCTCGGCGCGTTTCCCAGCGAGAGCCCGCAATCGCTCGACATGCTCGGCATGCACGGCTCGGTCTACGCCAACTATGCCGTGGATAAGGCCGACCTCCTCATCGCGCTCGGCGTGCGCTTCGACGATCGCGTGACCGGCAAAGTGGAAGAGTTCTGCAAGCACGGCAAGATCGTTCACGTCGATATCGACGCCTCGGAGCTGAACAAGAACAAAGCCGCCCACATCCCTGTGTGTAGCGATGTGAAGTTTGCCCTCACCGAGCTGAATAAGATCGTCGAAGCACCGGAAGACATTTCCGATTGGGTCGAGCAGTGTAAGACCTGGAAGCGCGACGACCCGTTTCATTACAACAAAGAGTTCCCCGGTATCTTGCAGCAACACGCGATTCACGAGCTATGGAAGCTGGTGCATGACCGCGAGCCGATCATCAGCGTGGGCGTGGGCCAGCATCAGATGTGGGCCGCCCAGTTCTACAAGTTCGATAAGCCGCGCACCTGGCTCTCGAGCAGCGGTCTCGGCACGATGGGCTTCGGCCTCCCGGCCGCGATGGGCGCCCAAAGCCAGTTTCCCGATCGCCTCGTGTTCGACATCGACGGCGACGGCAGCTTCCAGATGAACATCCAGGAGCTAGCCACCTGCCACTGCGAGAACCTGCCCGTGAAAGTGCTGCTGCTCAACAATCAGCACCTCGGCATGGTCGTGCAATGGGAAGACCGCTTCATGCAAGGCAACCGGGCGCACACCTACCTCGGCCCGATCGACCACCCCGAAGCCCGCGGCGAAGGCGACGGCCTCGGCCCCGAGACCCGCTATCCGGATTTCGTCGCAATCGCCAAAGGCTACGGCTGCGGCGCGAGCTACATCCGCGAAAAAGCCGACCTCGTCCCTGCGCTCGAAGAGATGATTAACTACCCCGGCCCGTACGTGCTCGATGTCGAAGTGCCCTACCAGGAACACGTCCTCCCCATGATCCCCGGCGGCCTCACCGTCCGCGACATGATTAAAGAGTGAGATAAAAATGCCGAGTGGTTGATCGCCGCTGCTTTGAACCTCAGTTGGAGTTGAACTGCCGTGCTTGGCAAGCCGAAAGTGTACGTCGAAACCACGGTGATAAGCTACCTGGTTGCTTGGCCCAGTAACGATGTGGTTCTGGCGGCACATCAACAGATTACGCAAGCATGGTGGACCGTCAGACGAAGCGAGTTTGAACTTTTTGCATCCGAATTGGTGTTGAAAGAGGCTGCCGCCGGCGATGCGCAAGCCGCTGAACACCGGCTTGCCTTGATTGCTGACCTCGAACGGTTGAACATTGACGAGACGACAATCGGTCTGGCTGAGACAATATTAAGAGAACTCCGCTTACCTGAGCGGGCGTCGGCCGATGCGCTCCATATCGGTCTCTCCATTATGCATGGAATGGATTACTTGATCACTTGGAATTGTCGCCATATTGCCAACGCTCGGCATCGCCAAACCATTGAAGAGATCTGTAGATCATGGGGTTATGTTTCTCCCACGATTTGCACGCCGGAGGAATTGAACGAGGATTAGCGCTATGTATCACGATCCCATCGTTGATGAAGTACGCAAAGCTCGTGAAGAATACGCTAAGCGTTTTAACTTCAATCTGCGTGATATGGTCGCCGATCTGCAACGTCGGCAACGCGAGAGCGGGCGAAAAACTGTGTCTTTTCCGCCGAAGCGTGTGGTTGGCGCTTTGCAAAAAGACAAGGGTCGCAACGCTAGCTCACAGTCGGCGACATGACCAAAGAGTTCCTAAATGAAATTCCATTCGTAACTTGGGCGAATTGCCGAGCGAATAACTCCGCAGTGGTTTGAGCCATGACCGAGCCCGCGAATATTCCCAGCACGCCACCCGTCGACAACGCGGAGTTCTTTTCACCCGCGTATTTGGAAAACCGCCGCCGCGCGATGGAGCAGGTCACCGGCCCGCAGGGAATGGATGCGTTCGATCCCACGCTGCCGGCCGGCCATGCGTACGCCTTTCGAAAAAGCTCGATCCTGACCAGTTACACGAAACGCCACCAGCGGAAAGCCGCCATGGATATTCCTCCGCAAGACGTGATCGACGTGCTCGTCGCCGCGGGCGTCAAAAACTGGGTCCTCATGGGGTTGCACGGCTACGTCGGCTACATGCCCAACCCGCGGGCAACACAAGACGTCGACATCATGGTCGCCTACAACGAGCGCGAGAAAGCAAAAAAGGCGGTCGCGAGCCGCTGGCCCGAATTGATCATTCGCGAGCTGTCGCAAGTCACGCGATTCTTGGACCCGCTCGACCTCGATTCCGCCGGGCAGCCGAAACCCACGGTGGACATCATGCACCCCTGGTCGCCGTTTCAAGAATTAATCCTGAAAGAGTATGTGACCGTCGACCAAGAGACACAGCATCGGTTGCCTACCGTGGAAGCAGCGCTCGTTTCGAAATATGCCTCGATGCTTTCGCCTTATCGCGACCGTGACAAGAAGGAACAGGATGCGGTCGACTTCCGTCGGCTCGCACGAGCCAATCGCGATGCAGTGCAGCCGGATGACCTGCGCCGCCTGGCCCAACTCGTATGGGATGGCGGAGCCGACGAGATCGACCGATTCATTCAAATTGCCCTTTCGGACAACCCGTTTCCGATCTGAATTCGTGCGATTGCCGCTACCACAACCGCAGACTCGCGTGCTCCGCAACATAGCGCTTCACAAATTCCTTATAAGCCTTCGCCACGCGCCGTGTAGCTTCGCCGCCGCCGGCCGGGAACTCGTGCCACGCGCCGCTCTCCAGCCGAATGCTCGCCACCGGCATGACTTCGCGCGTCGCGCTCGTGACAAAACATTCGGTCGCCTTGCTCAACTGAACCGATGGCAGCTTTTGATCGTGAAGTGGATAGCCGGTCTCATCGCCCAGCTTGGCGATGGCCGACTTCGTGATGCCGCGCAGCACGCCCGACTCGACGCTCGGTGTCACGAGCTTGCCGTCGATCACGAAAAACACATTGCTGTTCGACGCCTCGGTGATGAGCCCGGCCGGGTTGAGCATCAAACAGTCGTCCGCCCCCAGCTCAATCGCCTCGGCCACGCCGAGAATGTTGTTCAAGTAATTACCGCTTTTGATGTCCGGGCTCAGCGCCTCGACCGGATTGCGCCGCACGCAAGTCACAGCCAACCGCATACCCTTGGAGTAATGCTCCGGATTCCATTTCGGCACTTCCTTCACGATGATCACAAAGCTGCTCACGAGATCATGTGCCGGAATGAGATCGAGCGCCCCCGTGCCGCGCGTCACGTGCCAGCGCACGTACACCTCTTGTCCCTTCGGCAACCGGGCGGCCGCGATTGTTCGGCGCATGTGATCGAGCATCTCGTCGCGCGACTGCGAGATCTTCATGTGGATCAGGCGGGCCGAGTTGTCCATGCGATCGAAATGCTCGTCGCAAAACAGCGGCACGCCGTCGTACGTGCGAAACACTTCGTAGACCGAGTCGCCATAGAGAAACCCGCGATCCAAAATCGAAATCTTCGCATCCTCCAGCGGCGTGATCTCGCCGTTCACGTTGGCCATTCGCTGCATGGTGGCTTCACTCATTTGACTACCTCGAACTCAAGCCCCTATGGAACGTCATGGCTTGCCGACCTCCGGTTCCGCGAGAAGCGAAGGGCTCGAAAGCCGAACTGCCATCTTAGCCAAGATGGCCGCGCCTCTACAGGTAGCGGAATGGGGCCAATTCCTGGCTGTTGTTCGAGCCGATTGTGGTTTTGGGCCGAATGCTCGACCCTCCTGGTGATAAGGTTAATCGCCGATATTTTCCAGATTTCTGTTGACCCAAGATTTGTATATTCCCATAATTCGTATCTTAGATCGCGCAACCGCAGGTCGACGCCTGCCTCTCGGAGCAGAGCCACTCATCGAGCACGGTGCTCAGAAACGGGGGGCTAATGACAGCGCAATCGGCGAAGCACGGCGACAGCCGTCCACCTTATCTCACATTCGAATCATCCGACGGCTTTACTTCCCAAGCTGCTGGCGATGCGACGGAACCATCGTCGCTGCAATCGCAGATCGAATTGATCGCTCCGCGTTCGGCCACGGTGTTGATCGCAGGCGAAACCGGTGCCGGCAAAGAAGTTGCCGCGCGGCGGATTCATGCGCTCAGCCCCCGTGCCGGTCAGCCGTTCGTGCCGGTCGATTGCACGGTGTTCTCCGCCGAGTTGATGGAATCGCAACTCTTCGGGCATGTCAAAGGGGCGTTTACCGGGGCGGTGGCGGCCGCGTTGGGATTCGTTCGTTGTGCCGATCGGGGCACGTTGTTTTTAGACGAAATCGGCGAACTACCGCTCGCCGTGCAGGCCAAACTGTTGCGGTGTATTCAGGAGCGCACGGTCGTGCCGGTCGGCGGCGTCGAGGCGATACCGGTCGACTTGCGGATCATTGCCGCCACGCATCGCGACCTGGCGGCGATGGTGCGCGAGGGCCGTTTTCGGCAGGACCTGTATTTTCGTTTGAATGTCGTGCGACTGACGATTCAATCGCTCCGCGAGCGCACGAGCGAGATCTTGCCGCTAGCGCGCCACTTCGTCGATGATATCGCATCCGCTTACGACGAGCCCACGAAAACACTTTCGGCGGCTGCCGAAGCGGCGCTCCTGCGACACGATTGGCCTGGCAATGTGCGTGAGTTGCGCAACGCCATCGAACGAGCGTTCTTGTTCAGCGTCGATCGCACGATTGATGCGATTCATCTGCCCGACGAAGTTCGCCGCGAAGTCGGGGCGGTGAGCGTCGGAAGCATGGCTTACGACACACGCAGCTTTGGCCTCGAATCGGTTCCCAAGTTGGTGGACGCCGAACGAATGCTGATTGCCCGCGTGCTCACGCTCACCGGCGGCAACCAATCGGACGCCGCCCGAGTGCTCGACATCGAGCGCCACCGCCTGCGTCGCAAGATCGTCAGCTACGGGCTGGAGGAGCTGGCGCGGATTCGTCTGCGTTAGAACAGCGTTTAAGCAAATTACCAATTGCGTATTCCGCCCCATACTTCCCGGTAACTGGGCGTTGTTCAGTAAAAAGGTTCCTGACACCTTTAAATTGACCAAAGGGAGTGAAGCCGACATTTGGTATAAAAGATTACAACACGAAAATGTTTAATGAAAGCATTAATAACCCAAATTCGTACGTAAAAGGAATAAGAGTAAACGATACGGCAATAGACAAGTGAAAGATCGTCTATTCATCGAATCGCGAATTCGCAACGCAATGCATATGTTGTCATTCGTTTGCCATGTACGAAGTGGTGCTTTATTGGTGGTGATTAGCTTGACCACTTATTGTTTGGTGTCCGTTCCGCGGACCGCAGGAGTCCAGGCGAACCGAGCCGCCGGTAACGC
>CAZGMU010000336.1:0-5479 GCA_964526975.1 uncultured Planctomycetaceae bacterium | reverse complement strand
ACCGGGCCCCGCCGACGGCCCCACACAACGGCGCTTCGTCGGCGTCGAGTCGCCACGAGAAATCATCGACTCCGGCAAACACTCCCTCGAAGTCACGCTGGAGAGCGACGCGCGACACAGCTTGCAATCCGGTTCACCGGTCATCTATCGCGGCGTGCCGATCGGCCGCGTCACGCATGTGGGACTCGCCAGCGATGCGGCCAGCGTCGAAGCACGACTCTACATAGAACCCGAATATCGCGATCTCGTGCGCGATAACTCAAAATTTTGGCCCGTCAGTGGCGTTGACGTGCGGCTGGGATTCACCGGCATCAAGTTCGATACGGAATCGCTCAACACGCTCACCGCCGGCGGCGTCGCGATGGCAACGCCCGACGAGCCCGGCGCTCGCGTTGCCGCTGGCCATCGCTTTCCGTTGGAAGCCGCTGTCAACCAAAGCTGGCTCAACTGGCGGCCCCATCTGCCGGTCGGAGCCCGCATTCGCCCCGACCTGGCTCCTCTATCGGTCAAACTGCGCGGAACCTTTTCCTGGCCGACAAAACGCTGGGGCATGACCCGGACACAGCAGCAACGCACCTGGGTCCATGTGCTGCCCGACCAAAAGCTCTTGTGCGCGCTGAACCTGGGCGAAGGCGAATCCTTGCCCGACGGCGCGACATTCGAAATCGAAGGCCAATCGATACCGCTCACCAAACAAAACTTCGAGCAGCGCGGATCACTCACCGTGGTTTCCGGCGTGAAATTGCCCAACCCGCCTGCCGCCTGGAAAGCAAACGAGTTGCGACAGCCTCAAGCGCCCGAAGATTGTGTGGTCGTATCCGGCACGGAAAGCCTTCCGGTAGCCGCCTCTCGTCTGCACTCCGGGGAACTTTGGAAAATCGATTCCTCGGTACCTTTGACGCTGGACTGGCACGGTGCTGGCGTGGTCTCGCGTGCCGACGGCGCTTTGATCGGCCTCGTGATCTGGCGCGACGGCGCCGCGCTCATCGCTCCCTGGTCGCATCCTTAAATTTATGAAGAAAACTCTCGCAAAGGCGCGGAGACGCAAAGCAAGAGGAAAGACAAGGAACCGCTGATAAATGCTAAACAAACGCTAATGTAAATTGAGTTTTTCCTAGGCCTCATTAGCGTTCTTTAGCGGTTCAACTTATTGATCGCCCGCTTCAAATTGGGCGATCCGTCGTGGAGTAACCATGTGCCGAACGATGCGATTGGAATCACTCGTTCATTTGGGTGTTCTAGGCGGCGCGCTCGCCTCGCCGCGATCCTCCATCGGATCGGGAGATGTGCGGTTCTGCGGATTTGCAGCGAAATTCTCATCAACTCGGTCCCAAGCGTCGCGTGTGGCAGGTCGGGCACGGCCCCAATCCAGGATCGATTTGCCGCGTCGGTTCGCCCACTCATGAGCTAAATCGGCCTCCACCTCGTCCCACTTCCGATCCCCGTGCTCGACTCGCGATTCCCAACCATATTGATACGCCGGGCCTATTTCGTCGTAGCCAACGGCGGGATCGTAGTAATCACGGGCTACGTATTCGTTACGCCAATGGTGTTCTTCGATCGATGGATCGATCTGTTCAGCAACGGCTTTACCTGCGTAGCCTCCAGCAATACCACCGACCACAGCCCCGGCAACAGTTCCAATTGGTCCCGCGGCCATGCCTGCGGCTGCGCCTGCTGCCGCGCCGCCGATTGCTGCACCAACGCCCGCGCCGACCGGATGAGCACCAGGTTCATCAGTGATTGGATCGCGGTTCTCGTCGCGATCAAAGTTTTCGTCACGTGTAATAGCCATAACAAATGCTCCTTAGCCGAAAGAGGTAACGATGCACGAAAGCTTCGGCGAAGAATTGCAAATCGCATACCTGAAGACGTGACAACGCGTATGACTTACAGGACAGTTGTTGCAACCGACATCGTGTCGCGGCGGATCAACCGATAGCCACACGACCGAACGACTAACAGCGACACTAACTGTACGACGGTGGGAATAATCCCGATGAGCATACTTGCGACAAACTGCCACCACACGGATTCATCGCTGCGTGTTGCGAACGCCATTACGACGCCGAGCAGCACGGTGACAATCAAAACAAGGGCGACGTTGCGCTTCACATTGCTTGGCCAAAGGGCCGCATACGCCGCGCAACCGGCATTCAAGAGAAAGACCACGGAACCGAGCGTATCCTCGGCTGTCCAACTAGCTGCTGATGCCGTCTCCGTGGGCTTGGCTTCACGCACCACTCGCATGAGCGAGAGAATCACTGCAACAACCGACATTAGAACCAGAACATGAAGCATTGAAAATCGAACGCTGGTCGACGCCTGCACCACGGGAATCGAGTTCGATGGAACAATCTCGTAGAAGCGACCCAATATCAGAAACATCGATCCGAAGAGGCAAAATGCCAATGCAAACGGCACCAATGCCGTTGGATAGATATCGAAAAACGAAGTCGTGCCCGGCCAAAACGACCCCAGGATTGCATTGCCTACGGCGTACCACATTCCCAAATAGGCTGTAGCAATACCGCTGGTCAGCAGGCGCCAGCCGATCGCCGCGCGGCCTAGCCCCGTCCACACGCTGAGCGTCATAGCTGAACCGAACGGCAGCATCGCAAGACCCAACATCCCAACAATCAGCAGTTCTCTTCCCAAAAACATGAACTGCAGCACTGGCGCAGCAGCCAGGACGAGGTGAGCTGCAATCAGCCAACGCATTCGCCTTCTGCTGCCGAGTTCGTTTGGGGCTATTCCTAACTCGGTCGTGCTCGCGATCGCTGCGGTCATGCTCGTGCCACCTGGGTGCCGCTCACTCGCCTCACAAGCCGACGCATCTCCAGCACACTGATCGTCGAGAGCACACGATGAATCGGCAGACCGCTAGTTTGAGCTACGGCGTCGACCGATGTCGGCGACCCGTCGATCGCTCCAAGAACCTGTTGCTCGATCTCATTCAGGAGTAGCTCGGCAGGACTGGCGATCGTTGTGCCGTCGTCACGGCGGATGTTCTCGGCCAGCGGGCCGAGTTCGGCCAGGATGTCGTCGATCGATTCAACGAGCTTCGCGCCATCCTTAATGAGCGCGTGGCAACCGCGCGATAATCGGCTATCGATTGGCCCCGGCACGGCGAACACTTCTCTGCCCTGCTCGTACGCATGACGCGCGGTGATAAGCGCGCCCGATCGGTCGGCCGCCTCGACGACAATCGTGCCGACCGACAATCCGCTGATGATTCGGTTCCGTTGCGGAAACGCTCCGCTGAGCGGCTTCATCCGCGGCGGCGATTCGCTGAGCAGATAGCCGCTGGCGGCAACTTCGTCGGCAAGTTTCTCATGTTCGGGTGGATACATTTCGAGCAACCCGCTGCCGAGCACCGCAATCGTTCGCCCGCCCGCCGCGATCGCTCCGCGATGCGCGGCCGCATCGATTCCGCGGGCTAAACCGCTGACTACCGTAAAACCCGTTCGTGCCAGACTGGCAGCCAATCGCTCGGCTTGTGTGATTCCGTAGCGAGTTGCATGCCGGGTACCGACGATCGCCACCGCCATCTCGTCTTGCGGTAGCGGCTTGCCACGGCGAAACAGCACGCCGGGCGGGTCGTGAATCTGACGTAGCGGCCGTGGGTAATCAGGACTCGCTTCGGTGAGCACATCGATCCCATGTTCGGCCGCGAGCCGCAATTCCCGCTCGACATCGATCTCCTCATGGGCCGCGAGAATGCGCAGCGAAATCTTCGGCCCGATGCCATCGACGCCCTGCAACTCGCCTTTCGTAGCAGCGAGCACCGCGCCTGCCGAACCGAATCGCTCCAACAGCGCTTTGCGTAGCAGCGGCCCCACGCCCGAAACGAGCGAGAGGCGTACGCTATCGATCAGTTCGTTGTCTGCAAGTGCCTCGGCCATTCGCCCCCCTTCGTCGGCCTGTACCCGTGCATCGCGATTGCAATCAAGCACCGGCGTTATCGAAACAATTCCTCCACCGGACAACTAAACCCCGGAACGACTGGATCGCCTACGAGCGTTTCGCCGACCGCTTTAATTTCAACCTGAGTGGTTGATCGATAAAGTGTGACCGTTTGCAACTTAGGATCGATCACCCACACCGCCGCACAACCGGCGGCGAGCCACTCTTTGACTTTCTCAGCGACTTCGCCGGTTGTATCGTTAGGCGACATGACTTCAACCGCCAGGTCCGGCGCGCCTGGCCAAAACGCTTCCGTCGGCTTGGTTTTTGGCAAACTTGCATTCGCAAGAAATGCGAAGTCTGGCGCGCGGACTGTATCGGGTGTTCGCTTCAGAAGGAAACCCGTTTCCGCGCCGAACCAACGGCCAAGTTTCTTTTGGCGAATAAATATGCCAAGTAGGTCCGAGAGGTTTGCAATGATTTGGCCATGTTCCCAACCAGCAGGTGACATCACGCGAAGTTCTCCTGCGACGAGTTCGTAACGCTTGCCCATGCCGGTCGGCAGAGTCAGTAGGTCGGCGGCGGTGACGAAGGTCGTGGTGCTCATGTTTTCATTTTACCAGGCGACCGAGTCGCAGGTGGTTATCCTTCGAGGGATGCCAGGATATCGTCGGTACCTACATCGTTCACAAGTTCTACGTGGCCCATGCGCGTTGGCAATACGAAGCGGAGCTTGCCGCGGTCGACTTTTTTATCACGGTACATCAGCTCGATCAGCTCGTCGCTTTCGACGTCGGGCACGCCGAGCGGCAGTTTGAATGCTTCTAGCAGCTTCTGCTGACGGACGACGAACGCCTTATCGACGCGGCCGAGGCGTTCGGCCAGGCGGGCGGCGCACATCATGCCGATGGCGACGCCTTCGCCGTGAAGCAGCTCTTCGTAGTTGGTGCCGGCCTCGAAGGCGTGGCAGAAGGTGTGGCCGTAGTTGAGGATGGCTCGTAGGCCGGTCTCTTCGCGCTCGTCTTGCTCGACGACGTCGGCCTTCAGGCGGCAGCGTTTCACGATATAGGTCAGCACGGCTGGATCACGCTTTTGGATCGCTTCGATGTTCTGCTCCAGATAGGCAAAGAACTCGGCGTCTTGGATGACGCCGTATTTTACGACCTCGGCCAGACCGGCTTTGAACTCGCGGTCGGGCAGCGACTGGAGCACGGCCACGTCGATGATCACGCCGCGTGGTTGCCAGAACGCGCCGACGAGGTTCTTGCCGCCGGGCAGGTTGACGCCGACTTTGCCGCCGACGCTGCTGTCGACCTGCGCGAGGAGCGTTGTTGGCACTTGGACGAAGCGGAGGCCGCGCGTGAACGTGGCGGCGACGAAGCCGGCCAGATCGCCAATGACGCCGCCGCCGAGCGCGATCACGACGGTTTTGCGGTCCGAGCCTTGATCGAGCATCTGCTCCCACAGGTCGGCGGCGACTTCCGG
This sequence comes from uncultured Planctomycetaceae bacterium, assembly GCA_964526975.1. GTDB lineage: Bacteria > Planctomycetota > Planctomycetia > Pirellulales > Lacipirellulaceae > JABDGM01. The sequence continues at coordinate 88 of CAZGMU010000336.1, read as the reverse complement.
CGCTTTGCTTTGCTCGCCCGCTTCGGCGACGAGAATATCGACTTGCGCGCCAGCTTCTTGCAGGGCATCGCCGACTGTCTCGCTGTAG
>CAZGMU010000335.1:3003-5481 GCA_964526975.1 uncultured Planctomycetaceae bacterium | reverse complement strand
TTTTTCTGAAGGGCGCGGGCTTCACCTGCGTATTGATTGCGCTGATAGGTGTTGCTTGTTGCGCAATGATCGAATCTAGGCTGAGACGCTCCACCGCTAGTCCCAGACGAGCCGTTGCGCCATGGCCTTGGCTAGTCTTCGCCTTGATGGCCTTGTCGGCCGTTGCCGGTCCAACTTGGCTTTGGGACTGGACCGGTCCGTTTTTTCTCGCGGGCGTGTTCTTCTCCTGCCTTGTCGGCGGTATCGCGCATATTTCTAGACTCTCCCAGAGTTCGCGCCTGCCAATAATCTCGGCGATCGTTGCTTGGGCGCTCCTGCTGTCCTGGCTAGGGCTGAGCGACAACCATCGCGCGTTCTCTGCACCCGTGCGCGATGCGACGGCCGCTTCTCCGCCCGATGCAGCGGACCAGTTCGGACGCTGGCTCGAAAGCCGGATGGACTGGAAGGCGTTCGCAGACAAGAAGCAGCCATATCCGGTCTATGTCGTGGCTGCTCAAGGGGGTGGCATGTACGCCGCCTATCATACTGCGGCAGTGCTTGCTTCCTTGCAGGAACTTTGCCCGGCATTCACTTCCCACCTATTCGCCATAAGCTCGGTCTCAGGTGGCAGTCTTGGGGCCGCCACCTTTAGAAGTGTGTTGAAGCCCGACACTCAAAAGATCGGCCGATGCGCCGTTCCGCAAACGACACCACTCAGCGATGCGACCGCGAGCATCTTGCGCCGTGATTTTCTGTCGCCGCTTCTCGCGTATCTTTTCTTTCCAGACGTATTGCAACGCTTCCTCCCCGTGGCGCTTTCTTCATTTGACCGGACACGCGCGCTAGAGCGCACCTTTGCGAGCAATGTTCGGGCTATTCATCCCAATGCAAGCATTGAATCCTACCTCACGCATTGGGACCCCAAGGGTACGGGGCCTGCGTTGGTGTTCAACTCAACAGAAGTATTGAGCGGGCGAAGGCGCCTCATATCCCCGTTCACCTACACAGCAAGCGAAGTCGGGTTCTTGCCCGTATGGGGAAACCAGAAAGAGTCCGCGATATTGTCGCTGCCAACCGCGGCATTCATAAGTGCCCGATTTCCATGGCTGACGCCGAGCGCTTGGTACGAAGAGCGGGCTATTGATCAGTCAGAGAGGCCTCTAAGAATAAGTCTTGTCGACGGTGGGTATTTTGAGAGTTCGGGTGCGTCCACCGCGCATGATCTCATTAGGATTATGGACCGCGAGCTTGCGCGTCGGAAACTCCATGGCCAGGTAGAACTTTACTTGCTGGTGCTCACTTCGCCTGAGCCAACCCCTCGACGAGGGCCGTCATCTTTCACAGAAATCTTCGACCCGATCCGCACGATGTTGAATGCGCGTGACGCGCGAGCATACACCGCAATCGCGCGCGCAAGAGAGGAGCTGGGCTACTACGGTTTCCCGGAACGGCTGCGACTGAGAGAGTTCCCCCTTGAGTCGTTAGGTCTGCCCTTGCCCCTTGGCTGGCGGCTCTCTGGGCGGTCTCGCATCATGATCGACCTCCAAGTTGGAGACCCAAGCAGATGTCAAACCGCGAACAAGAATGATCTGGCGCATTTCCGCGCCGATTGCTCTGCGAAGCAAATATTCGACGAGCTAAACCGGGGTTTTGATTAGGCGCTTACCGAGGGGACTGACGCGCTTGGGACAACCGTGTTTCGTGCATTCCGGCCACGGTTGCGGACAGTTGCCTGCCGAAAGCCAGCCGCGTCATGACCACCGCATGACTTTCTCGGGTTATCGACAGTTCTGGAAGAGGGGAGGCGACTAAGTGCTGATTTATATGGTGCCCAGGGGCAGAATTGAACTGCCGACACCATGATTTTCAGTTCCCGTTCAGCCTTTTTCATAGATGTACACTGACGAATAATCGTATTTGAAAACATAGATATTACAAACAAATAGAGACCATTGGTGAACATGTGTTTACCGGGCAACACTCGCCAATCTGCTACCTATGTGCTACCTAAGCGACACTCTGATTTGGAGACACCGGGTTGGCACAACAGGCTCTCACTGATCTCGGCATCAGGAAACTTTCCCCGCCAAAAGTAGGGCAATTTGAGTTGTGGGATGCTCGCCTACCTGGCTTTGGCATTCGCGTTTCCCGTGGCGGCACGAAGTCCTTCATTCTTGTCTATCGATTTCATGGACGCGCTCGGCGGGTAACACTCGGGAGATATCCCTTTCTTTCTTTGGGCGACGCGCGCGGCCGTGCTCAAGAGGCCTTGGGCCTTGTCGCATTGGGTCGCGATCCGGCCACTGAAAAGATCAGAGCACGCCACAGCAATCACATTGAGAATTTCGACGGGTTCGTCACGCATTTCATCGATACCTACGCTCGCCCCAAGAATCGAAGCGCTGATGAGACGGAACGACTGTTGCAACGTGAGTTCGTTTCCGTTTGGGGCGATCGGCGCGTGGTCGATATTACAAAGCCGGATGTGATCGCGGTTCT
>CAZGMU010000335.1:0-2974 GCA_964526975.1 uncultured Planctomycetaceae bacterium | reverse complement strand
AAGATGGCCGACACACCATGGCGAACAGAGCGCTTGCCGCAATTCGCAAGCTGTTCAATTGGGCGGTCGAGCGAGGAGCAGTCGAGCACAGCCCCTGTGCTGGCATAACGAAGCCTGCCAAAGAAGCGTCGCGAGATCGAGTACTCACTGATTACGAGTTGCGCGCGGTTTGGGAGGCTACTGCTGCGACCGTTTATCCTTTTGGTCCGATGGTGCAAATGCTCATTCTCACCGGACAACGTCGATCAGAAGTCGCGTCGATGCGGTGGAGTGATCTCGATAGGCCCCGAGGTGTGTGGTCGATACCAGCGGAATCAACCAAAGCTGGGCGACCGCACTTCGTTCTCCTAACGGAAATGGTGCAAGAACTTCTCGCCCAAACTCCGCGCTTCGATAGTGATTTTGTGTTTCCTGCGCGTGGTCAAAAGCAGCGGCCATTTTCCGGATTTGGGAAGTGCAAGGCAAGGCTCGACAAATCATGCAAAGTCACCGGGTGGACCCTACATGACCTTCGCCGCACATTTTCCACGATCCAGGCGCGGATCGGAACGCCGCCGCACATCACTGAGCGCATTCTCAACCACCAGGTAGGATCGTTGACGGCCGTCGCAAAAATATACAACCGGTATTCGTACTTCGACGAGATGCGAGAAGCTATGTGCAACTATGAGAAGGAACTACAGCGCATACTGTCTATTGAAAAAGCATAGTACTGAATGTATGTTAGTGCGTCGCCTGGGCTAACCGGGCAGCATCGCGATGCTCCCTAACACGGAGAAGTTGCGATGACTGACTTTCGACTCGTCGATAAGAAGGGCTTGAAGACGATCTATGGCATACCTTACTCGCATCAGCACATAGCGCGATTAGAAAAGGTCGGGAAGTTTCCTCGCCGGATACAACTCGGACCTTGCCGTGTCGCCTGGTACTGCTCTGCAGTGGAAACCTGGATCGCTTCGCGCCAACCACTCGACGGCAGTAACGCCTCCTGAGAAGGAGCCACCCCCGGCTAGCTGGCCAGCTGCCGGGGGCTTTCTTATTGTGCGGCGTGTCGCGCTAAGACGCGTACCGTCGTGGCCTGTCGCGGTGGGAAACTATTGAATGCCCATCGAAAGGGTGGAGCCCCGATTTCATTGCAGCCGGCCGCACACGAGGCCTGAGAGAGGCTCATGCCAAACGATTTTGCAAACCAGAACGCGCGCTCGCTATGGATGAGTATCGTTGCGCACAGCCGGCTCAAGCTGCAGCTGCTTGACCGCTGTTGTGGGCAGCATCCTGGGCCGCGAAAAAGGCGGCGCGATTGTGAAGCCATTTGGTTGTGGGTTCGAATTCGGGGGATTTTGAAGTGCTATGCCAACATGGGGATGCTGGCCCCACCAGATCGCTCTGCTCCGCACTCCAAATGTAGCCTCCAAATATCAAGTCTTCATCGCCTATCAGGTAGTAATAGCCAAACGGAACTTCATGGTAATATCCTATACTAATTCTCACATTGTTGTCGCGGAAAATCTGCTGCGCGCACATACCCCTTAGTTCCTGAACATTGCCCCTCATTGTTGCGGCTATGTTTCCATTTCTATCTTGTTGCACTTCAGCTGGAACGTTGCCCGGCAATACTAGGGAGGATACGAAGTCTGGGCTCATCATAAATATCTGTATATCGCATCCGCTCTTGCTTTTGGTCGCCATCGCTCGCAATGTATCGTCCAGTTCCCTGATTAACTCGATTATCGAGCGAATTCTCCCTCCGACAATTACAGCTCGACCTGTGTCACGCTTCGATACTTCCTTTGCAAGTAAAGCTATAATAGTGGCTCTCGCCTCGCGCATAGTCGCAAAAACTCTAACAGTGTTGCGTGGATCATCCTTATCCGCGAGTCGATCAAGTTGAACTTTCACACGGATAAGGGTAAAAACGATCGCGTTCAAACAGATGAAGAAGTAAACAGATTGTTGGTCCTTTAGAGGCCTGTAAAGCTCTGCGGCTATAATTCCAACGATTCCAACCACGGCAAGAATTGTTGTCCAATGTACTGCGATCTGTCGCCAGCACCACTCAAGCACTCTGATAAACATCGGTGTACCGCCTTCTTACTTCCAGTCCGGCGCCGCTGGATTAAACCTACATTTCAACAAAGCGCCGGATCATGTCTTCGTTAAGTGGAAAGATTAGCTTCGCTTTCAATAACTCTTTGAGTTTAGAAATCGGAGTCCAAGTGAACTGCCTGTCTTCCGGAGAACGGGGCTCTCCTGAAACAAAGTCAAAAATTACGCCGACCGCGAAAAATTCCTTCTTTGGTGTTTGATTTATTCGCGTGTAGACGCAGGCTGCGGCGTAGGTGGCTTCTTGCTTCCAGGGTCTTATGAAAGGTTGCTCGGGGCGCAGACTGGCCGTTAGTTGTGTTTCCTCGAACAACTCGCGGGAGGCCGCTTCCTCGAAAGTTTCGCCTGGAATTATGTGGCCCTGTGGAAGTTCCCAATGCTCCCAAAAAAGCCTCTCACGATGTCGCCGTTGCAAAAGCAGGCACGTTTCCTTCCCGACGCGGCGAGTGAGAAGTACGCTGGCTACTGCATTCACCGGGTGCCGAGCCACATCTGATTTGAAGGAAACAGAAATTGACCAGCCGTGTCGGTAGACAATGGCGCCTCGCTTTCTTTGGATGCCAATGCTCGCAAGGACGAAGTCTGGCAATTTGCCAATGAGTTCCGGGTTGCGTGGCTGTCCGCGAACCTTAATCAGCAGGGATTGGGTGTCGTAGCGCTTGTCGAGGTGAAACGGCTCGATGGTTTGGGGGGTAAAACCGCTCTGCCGCAGCTGCTTTTCAATCTCGTCAGAATAGACCAGCGGCCGACCGTAATTGAGCGTAGTCATCTGCAGGTAAGGCGCAAGGCCCTGATAGTCTCGGAACGAGTCCGCCACCTCTTCGATGACGACAAGAGGGGTTTCAGAGTCGACTTTCGCGTTCACCTGTGC
>CAZGMU010000334.1:2493-5484 GCA_964526975.1 uncultured Planctomycetaceae bacterium | reverse complement strand
GTAAAGTGGCTAATCTTGCAGCATCCACACAAGCTAGCGTTTGCATAATCGTGCTTGGGGAAGGGCGTGGTTCTCCGAACCGCACAGCCCCACGCCCTTTGAAGACTCAGGGCGGGCCACCCTGCATTGGAATTTCCGGACACCCCTAGATAAATGAACACGCCGCCAGCCACTTTCCTGCCCGAGCACTTTATCAACCGCGAATTGAGCTGGTTGGAATTCAACGCGCGCGTGCTAGAAGAAGCGGAAGACCCCAACAACCCGCTGTTGGAGCGGGTGAAGTTTCTGGCCATCTTTGCCTCAAATCTCGACGAGTTTTTCATGGTTCGCGTCGCGGGATTGCGCGAACAGGCATTCGACGAGATGTTGCCGCAAGACCAGCCCGCCGACGGCCTCAAGCCAATCACGCAGTTGCAGCGAATCGCGCGGCGAACCGAGCAGCTCGTGGCCCAGCAGTACGGCATTTGGAACGAATCGATTCTGCCGTCGCTCGCCGAGGCCGGAGTTCGCATCCACACCATGCGCGATCTCGATGCCAAGGGCGTGAAGTCGCTCGACAAATATTTTCGGCAAGAAATTTTCCCTGTCCTCACTCCAATGGCGATCGACCCCAGCCATCCAAGCCCGCGGTTTCACAATCGCGGGCTCTACATCACGGCGATGCTGGAGCGAGTAAACGGCATTGGGCCCTCGCGGCTTTTCGCCGTAGTGCAGGTGCCGCAGGTGTTGCCCCGATTCGTTTCGGTCGAGCAGGGCGACAAGCTCAACTTCGTCATGCTCGAAGACCTGATCGGCAGTCGGCTCTCCGATCTATTCGGCGGCTACAAGATCGTCGACCACGCGACCTTCCGCCTTACCCGCGATATGGACATCGATCTCTTGGACCAAGAAGGCGACGACCTGATGCGGGCGATCGAAGCCCGCCTCCGCGCCCGACAACGAACCGAAGCCGTGCGGCTCGAAGTCTCATCGGGAATGAATCCCGCGCTTCTCAAGATGCTCGTCTCCGATGAAGAAATCCATCACGACACCAGGCTGGCATCGACCGGCACCGCGGCGGATGGCAGCTACGACGAGGTCTTCGAGATCAACGGCCCCCTCGACATGACCTGCTTGCATGAGCTGGTCCAAGTCGTGGAACGAAAAGATTTGCGTGAAGCCCCGTTCGTTCCTCGCATGCCGGTCGGGCTGGGCGATTACGACGACATTTTCAGTGAAATCGCCGACCACGACGTGCTATTGCATCACCCCTACGAATCGTTCGTGCCGGTCGTCGACTTCATTCAGTCGGCCGCCCGTGATCCGCAGGTGCTTGCCATCAAGCAAACGCTCTATCGCACCAGCGGTGGCGATAGCCCCATCGTGCGCGCGTTGGCCGAGGCGGCCGAGAATGGCAAGCACGTGACCGCCCTCGTCGAGCTCAAGGCCCGCTTCGACGAGGCGAACAACATCACCTGGGCGCGACACCTGGAGCGGGCCGGCGTCCATGTCGTCTTCGGCTTCATGGGCCTCAAAACACATTGCAAAGTGGCGATGGTCGTACGCCGCGAAGGCAAGAAAGTCCGGCGGTACGTCCATCTCAGCACCGGAAACTACAATCCGAACACCGCGCTGATCTATACCGACATCGGTCTGTTTACGGCCGACAAGATAATCGCCGACGATGTATCGGCGCTATTCAATTTGCTAACGGGCTATTCACAAAATCATCAATGGCAAAAGCTCACCGTGGCGCCGATCGATTTGAAGCGGCGCACGCTGGAACTCATCCATGAGCAAACACAGCGCGCGAAAGAAGGGAAGAAATCGCGGATTATCGCCAAGCTCAATGCGCTCGTGGACCGCCAGGCAATCGAGGCCCTCTATCAGGCCAGCCAGGCCGGTGTGCAAATAGATTTGCTGATCCGCGGCACCTGCTGCTTGCGGCCGGGATTGCCAGGAATCTCCGAAAATATCCGGGTGTTCAGCATCGTCGACCGGTTTCTGGAGCACAGCCGAATCCTGGTGTTCGGCGAAGGCAGCAAACAGCAGGTTTTCCTCAGTAGCGCCGACTGGATGCCGCGTAACTTCGATCGTCGCGTGGAAGTGATGTTCCCCATCGAGTCCGAAGATTTGCGGCGGCGGATCGTCGACGAATTGATTCCGATCTATTTAAGCGACAACGTTCGCACCCGCATTCTGCGGCCCGATGGGACGTACGCTCGTGCGACGCCCGGAAACAACGTGCCACATCGTTGCCAGTACGAGTTGTTGCAACGAGCTGCCTCGCGCGATCGAGCACTGGCCGCGGCGACCGGCGAGCCGCCGTCGTTCGAAGCGATTTCCAATCTAGTGGAGACCGGCAGCGAATCACGATCCACGCGACACAAACGAAAGAAAAAGTCCGCACGCTAAGCCAAGCTAGGCAACTCGTCGCAAAGCCGCCACTGGTCCCGCCGTCGGTCGGCGTTCCATGATCGGCCGCAAAATCATCCCTTCTTCCTCCTCGACCGCGTTGCGAATGTGAAGCATATACTGGCTAATCGAGTGGTCGTCAAAGAAATCAATGCGGCCTTGTCGTAAGCCTTGGGCAATGCCGCGGCAACGATCCTTGAATCGCTGCCAAGGGGTGAGTCGACGAATTTTTCCGTGCGCGTTGAGGTAGATCTCTTGCCCTTTGTGCCGATAGCCGAACCAGGCCGGCGGCACGCGGGTCACGATGTCGTTGTTGTTTACCCAACGATACGCTTCGAGACGAACATAATTGACATAACGCTTACTGCCTATTCGTGGGCTGCCGTAGGTGTACAGCGCGCGTGGATTCGAGCGAATGTACGACAGCCGGCACCGGCCGGCACAGATCGCAGCCATCGCGGCGCCGAGCGAGTGGCCGCAGAACCACAGTGTGCGGGTATTGTTGACCAACGCCTGCTCGAGGCGCGGCCACAGGTTGTCGACTTCGCGGTTGAATCCGCGATGAACCCAACCGGCTGTCTCGGCCACGGCCTTCGC
>CAZGMU010000334.1:0-2483 GCA_964526975.1 uncultured Planctomycetaceae bacterium | reverse complement strand
GACGTCGTTCCAGTCGTTGGGCTCGGTGCCCCGGCAGGTAACGACGGCGTCGTGTTCGTTTGCGAAAATGTAGGCTTGCGCGCCGTTGCGATCGTAGAACCGAACTTCCGGTAAGCCGATGCGATGGACCAGCATGCCCGCTTCGGTACGCGACAAGTACGAGAGGTTGGCCAACTCGGCAAACAACAGCGACTTCCGCAGCATGCTCAGCGATTCGATTGGACCATCGAGCGAGGAATAAACGCACGTTTCGGGGGGGCCGTCGATGAGGCCTATCAGTTGGGAAGCGGCTGCGCCCATCGCGAATCCAAAAGTGGTAGGCTCCGCGAGCTGAGCGGAACCCATCTAACAGTGAAAAGCAACGAAAGATCAGAGGCCGCAACTCGTAGGTGCGGCCTACACTGTTTCGGCAAAACGGAGGGATGGTAGTGAATGATCGTCAGCGGGAAAATATTGGCGATCAATCGGCATTGGCTTTTGATAGCAGATCTTCGAAGAACTTTTGTGCCGACTGCAGCTTTGCTAGCGTCGGCTCGTTTTTCTCGACGTCCGCCGAATTGCCTTTGGCGAGTTGCTTCATGTATTGATCAATCCAATCAATGAAGAAATTTACGCTGGCATGGCTGATTCGTGGGTGGTCGCCTTTATCTACGTAGTATGGTCCGCTGGAGGCGAATTGCAGTGTTTTTGAATGGTTGGTGACGGCGCGGACAAGAAACCAGCCGCTGTCATCGAAGTGAAGGGGCGGTAAGCGGCCCTTGCGGTTTTTGAAGTCGTCGAGGCGAACTTCCGCTTCGACAGCCCCGTTTTTGATGATTTGCAAGTATTCGACAGGAACGCTAGTAGCCAGGTTTAAGCCAATCTCGAGGGTAAGCGGTCCGCTTGGATCGACCGTAAACGTGCAGCCGGGCGGCTTGCCTTCGACCAGCGGCCGCAGTAGCGGCCCGTTGGTGACGAACACTTGCCCCGCTTGAAGGCCGTCCCACCAGGTTTCAGGAGAATATTCATGGCCACAGAAAACATAAACCCGATTCGTGCCAACCGGGTTATCATTGAAGCCCGAACCGCTGCCTGCAACAGGCGGAATGTGGAAGCCGCAATTGAGGACATGGTAATACACCGTTTCCGACCAACGCCCGTTGCCGCGCGGACCTGGAAAAACAGCCTTGTCACGCGGCCGGCCATCTTTTTCATTATCGACTACGCCATTGCGCAGCGAATGGGAGTGAATCAACTCGATTGCATCCAGCTTTCCGCTGGCGAGCCATATGGGAAGGTCCCAGGCGTAAGGCGTGCGGGCGATGAAGCGGTCTTCGAGTTCGAGCAGTGGCGGAAGTTCCTTGGCGTCTTTCTTGTTGGCAGCGGTCTTCGCTGGAGGTTCGTTCATGGGAGCGAAGTGCAGAGCCTCGGCACGGAGAATCAATGGCAGATCGGCCTTCTTGCGCTGGATATCGATATCACCGCCGAACCAACCTTCGTTGGCCAGGTTCGTAACGCGCTTCATTTCGATGCGTTTGGCGCCCTCGGCATGGCGCTCGATTTGGAATTGGCCGCTTTGCGTCAGGTACTCGGGGCCGGCCTCCAGCTCAAACGTGAATGTTCCCATGCGCACTGGGAGGACAACCTTGCCGTCGATGTAGAAATGACCGCCGAATTCGGCCAAGTGGGGCAGGTTCAATTTGACGGGCCGTTTGTTGGCCATCGTGGGATTCGGATTGCGGCCGGCATAAAGGTGCATCCGAGCGGCCAAGGGCTTGCCAGTGGCAGCATCGACGACCTCGATCGTCAGCTCGCCGTCGGCTTGAGGCGATGCGGCAGAGGCGGCGGACGGGAACGCGGTTGCCAGGCTGGCAATGGCCACAAGCTCGAGGAAGGTACGACGGTTCATTGCTCGGTTTGTTAAGAGTAGCGGCGGAGGTCAATATTTACTATTGAGAACTGCGCGGTCATCGGACCCGATAAAAGCTTTCGGCTATCGGCTGTCAGCTATCGGCCAGAAAACAATTGGCCAATCGCCGCGCAGTCTTCAATAGTTAGTCTAGCATGAAGGTAAAACAGCCAATTTTGCAGTTCGGCCGAATCCCGTAGAATGGGGTTCTACGGACCAACGAGCTCGTGATCGACAGATTTCAATGGCACAAGATCATTACGCCACCCTTGGTGTTTCGAAAACCGCCTCGGCTGAGGAAATTCAAAAAGCGTATCGTAAGCTCGCGCGCAAATACCACCCGGATATGAATCCGGACGACGCCACAGCGAAGAAGAAGTTTCAGGAAGTTCAGTCGGCGTTCGAGGTGCTCAGTGACGCGGATAAGCGCAATCGCTACGACCAGTTTGGCAGCGATTTCGACCCGTCGGCTGCTGGTGGGCATCCGGGCGGTTGGCGATATACGTCGAGCGGCGGGCCTCAGGGGCAGCCGTTCGACATCAACGACTTGAACGACCTATTTGGCGGCGGAGGGGCCGAAGGCGGTGGATTCGCC
>CAZGMU010000333.1:0-5539 GCA_964526975.1 uncultured Planctomycetaceae bacterium | reverse complement strand
TCCCCAGCCGCTCGCGGCTTAGCGGGGCTCCAACTCCGCCACCACTCCACCTCAGCACACATTCCGGCAGCATTCCCAGGGGGCGCAGTTCGGTGCTGGCTCAAACGAGCCACCCGAACTGCTTTTTTTTGCGCGCAGGCAAAACGAAACCGCCCTCTCGGCCCCCCCCCTCAGCCGCTTGCGGCTTAGCGCACCCACCTAACCAACGCGATCTTAACTCCCCCCTTTCCCCAACACCCCCGCTCACTTGTCATCCGGATTCAAAAACAAAAACACCAATCCGGCCACCAAGCCGCCAGCAAGGTCGGCCGCAATGTGAATCCACACCGAAGGGATGTGAATCAATCCCAGCGCACTCGCTCCCACCGCAACAGCCGGGTTGAACGCGCCGCCCGAAATCGAGCCGACCGCAAACGCCCCCGTCAGCACGGTGAAGCCAATCGCCAACCCGTAAAACGAATTACCATCCGTGCCCTTGGCCGTCGCGGCGTTCAGTACCACATACGCGAGCGCAAACGTAAACAGAAACTCTGCCACGAAAGCCTTGGCGACGTCGGCGGGCGGAGCAGCGGGCTGTGTCACCCCGCCGGTCAAAAACATCGCAGCACCAGCGGCCAGGAGTGCACCCACGATCTGTGCAATCCAATAAGGCACAAGCTCCGCCCACGGATGCCGACCTCGCACACTTGCCGCCAGCGAAACGGCCGGGTTGTAGTGCCCACCAGAAATATGCCCCCCGGCATATACCATCACCATCAGCGCCGACCCAATCGCCAGTGGAGGAATGATCCCGCGGCTCGCGTCCGACGACAGGATGACCGTGCAACCAACGGTCAGCACCAAAAAGAACGTTCCAATGAATTCCGTTACCAGTTTACGAATCAACATCCATTCTCTCCCTTACAACAATTAACCCAGCCTTTTAGCAAAGGCACACCTAGGCGCATCAGCTTTGCCCAGAAATCTACGTCAAGCCACAAGATAGACCCGCTACCAGAGAACCGTCATCCAACCGCTTGCGGCTTAGCGCGATTTTCCAAGCAAAACCCAGCACATCCCCTCGCCTAAACGAGATGGGGGTATTGTTATAGCTTGTTTTCCAGGCTAGGCGAACACCTCTAGAAACGTTGCTGCCCGGCATTTCCAAGTTTTTCGATATTCCCCTTTTTCTAACGCTTGCCGCTTAGCGCGATTTCGACCCGAAACCTGCCAACGCCGTCCCCTACCGACCTCGCGAACCGCCAATATTCCGCGGTCCAAAAGTTGCCCCTGTCCGCTTCAAAAACTAAACTCGGGGCGTCCCTCCATCACGTATTTCGCGCGACCATGATTGATTACGATCGCAAAAACTGGATCAAGGCGGTGCGTTCGGTACGCGGTACCGCGGTGCGCCACGCGGCAGGCCGCATCCTGGCCATGACGTTGTACGCCGTCGCCCTCCAGACCATCTACTACGTCGCGGTCGCCTACGACGATAATCGCGTGAAGTCTATGTTCACCGCGCTCGAACCCTCCGCCCACGCCATGCTCGGCACCTTCCTCGGCTTCTTGCTCGTTTTCCGCATGAACGCCTCGAACAATCGCTACTGGGAAGGACGCACCGCCTGGGGGCATATCATCAATGCCAGTCGCAATCTGGTCCGCGCCGGCGTGGCCTATACGGACAACGGCAAATCCCTGGCCGATCTCGTCTCCGGTTATGTCATTTGTTTGCGCCGCTCGCTGCAAGGCAACTTCGATATGCACGAGACAGACGATTTCCTACCGACCGACCTGTGTCGCCGCGCCGAGTCGTTCGGCAATCCCCCCACCGCCGTCGCCTTCGCGATTTCCGAATGGACCGAGCTTGAGCACCGACGCGGCACGATCGACTCCCAAATGGTTCGCCACATGGAAGACCAGCTTTCCAAACTGGTCGATGCCCAAGGCGCCTGCGAAAGAATTCGCAAAACTCCGCTGCCGTTCGTCTACGTCGTGATGCTCAAGCAATTGATCCTGATTTACTTGATCGCCTTGCCCTTCGTCCTCGCCTCTCACTGCGGCTGGTGGGCTCCCGTCGTCATGGCAATGGCCGCCCTCAGCCTGTTCGGCATCGAGGAAGCCAGCGTCGAAATCGAAGACCCCTTCGGCGTCGAAGACAACTGCCTCGACATGGCCGCCTACACCCTCACGATCGCCCGCGACACCGGCCAAATGGCCACCCACAAACCCACATTCCAAGGCCTGGCCGACGCCGCGAGATAAAGCGATGAAAGCGAGCCAGGCGGTTGCCGCTCCTCAAGATCAACAAACGATCAGAAATCGATCCCCCAATCGCTTGCAGTTTAGCTCGACCCGGAAATCCAATGTGTTTCCGCTACGCGGCGAACCATCGCACGAACTATTGATCTGCCAGATAAAAACTAATCGTATGCAGCGCCTCGTTACCGGCATCGTCACGAATACTGACAACTGCCGACACTTGCTCCTCTTTGTACCGTGAGGGAATACTCCAAACGACAAGTCCGTTGGTGTTGACGCTCATACCACGCGGGCCGCTTTCCAGATGATAGGCCAGCTTCCCCTGTCCGTTGCCATGCGCCGCAATTTGATATCGAAACACCTGGCCGCGGCGCGCCTCGGCAGGGGCGCTTGAATCCACGTAGATGTCACTCCTTTCCTGCGCCTTCGCCTTCTCGGCCAGATTCAAGCGGCGAAGCACTACCCGGTCGTCGCCAGCGGGTAGAGTGGCGAGCACCGAGGCGGAAGGAATGAAGTAGACTCGCGGCTCGCTCTTAATGCGGCCCCACTCCAAATGCGACTCTTCCGGCGTGACATCCTCAATTTCGGTAAGCGTATAGACGATGCGACGATCATTGCTGGTGCAAATCGAAACGTTCGAGTTACCTTTTCCTTCCGGTTTGACGAGCAGGAAGTAGCGGCGGTCAATGGTCGGTAGCAAGTTGCCACCCTTCAGCCAATCCGCCGCGATCTGTTTGAACTTGGCGTCGAACACCCGGGCGCCGTGGCCCAGAATAAGCGAGCCATCGGCATTGGGCCACATCCAGCGCCCGTTATATCCTTCGCCGAATGGCGAATTCATCCGCGTTGCTTTTGATCCAATAAGACGCATGAGCCCATAAGGCGGGCTCGACAAGCCGTTCTCCCAACTCGTTGCCGTCGAGCCATCGGCCGAGAAGAGCACCCTAAAGCCGTATTGAGGTTCGCCGCCAAGGACGTCACCTTTGATGGGCTGCATCTGCATGCGAGTGGTACTAAAAGCTTCGAGGCTGCCACCCGTCCAAATCCACAGCGGCCCTTCGCTGTCGCTTCCCAAGTAAATATTGAGGGGAGTCTTAGCGCTAGGCACAGTCGCTATTCGTTCGCGGGTAAGCGTCTGAAGATCCCAACGTTGGATGAGCCGTTCGCCGGGCAGCACGACCATCAGTTTTTTTCGACCAGCGGCGAATAGAACCTGATCGCTCGAAAGAGGCAACTCTTTGATGATCTCGCCCTGGGAGATATCCAGGACAGCCAACGATTTGTTGCTGGGGATGTGAAAGATAAGAAATCGGCCATTGCCGCCGCAGACAACCTTATCAAACGGAAATGACAGCTCGATTTCCAATGGCTCATCGCTAAGCTTAGACGGCCCAACCACCTCCGGCCCGCGTGCTTCGGGGGTAGGCAGCGCATCGTCGTTCGCTTGGGGTTCCTCTTTGGCAGCAGTCCGCGCGACCTCAATCGGGCGCGTTCGCGAGCGCGCGACGACAGCCGGCGAATCGCCGATGGTCAGTGTTTGCTTTCTGTTGAAAACCTGCCCGTCTGCCGTTTTTGCGTAGACGGCCAGAGTCAGGCTTGGTAGGTCGGTCGAGGGAGGTCTGAAATCAACGTGAACCGCGGTATCGAGGCTGGCCTCCACATCACGGCCGGCAAGCTGAACGGTTAGGCTCTTGGGCTCTTGAAGTGGACCGCTCAGCTTGGTTCCGTCCTCCTGAATCGCGTCGACGCCCGACTCAACACGCGAGAAGCCCTGCAGCTTGCTTAGCTTGATCGATTTGTTGCTGATTTTAATGATTCGGTCCGCAACCGTACCGCGGATCGCGCCATCAGAATACTCGATTTCAACCCCGTACCGCGGCGGTCCTTTGGGTTCTTCGAGCGGCGCAATGCTCGCGCGAAAATAGCCGTCATCGCCGCGCGTGGCCGATACGTCGACTTTGTCGTCATCGCGCTGAATGCGAACCTTCACGGCAACCACCGCGGGACCACCCGGAATAATCGGGCGGGCCGCAATCTTCAAGTGGAGCGGCTTGTAACGTGAGGCATACGGAATGTCGATCTCTCCGAAATCGATCTGTGGTTCGGCCAACAACGACTTCACCTTGTGTACGGGAACGATCAGCGCGATCCCAGAGCCACGTACCCCAGCAAACACGACGCCGATCACCCGCCCGCTTTCATCGAGCATCGGCCCTCCGGAGTTGCCAGGATTAAGCTGTGCATCTGTTTGGATATAGGTGGGTGCAAGCCGGTCGCCGCGCAGCGCGGTCACGCGGCCAACATTCACCGAGATATTCGGATACTTCTGCTTTTCAACGCCGAGCAACTTTCCATACGGGTAACCGAAGGCAGTAATCCAAGTTCCAGCGCGGGAATTTTCGTGGCCTTGGGTGCCTGCAATAACGCCAGGTCATCTTTCTCAGCGACCTTTACCACCGTGGCTTCGACGGCTGCTTCTCCCGGCCCACCAGACGAAAGAACGATCGTAACCTTTCCGCCTACGCCAATTCCAGCAACGACGTGACGGTTGGTGACAAAGTAGCCGTCACTATTGATGCAGAAGGCAGTTCCAAAACCTGCGCCGTTGGCCAGTTCGACAAGGGCCGTCGCCTTGATGGCGCGCTCTCGATCCTCGTTCTTAAGCTCGGCGATAGCTCGGTCGACTAAGTTACCCCAGAGAATTGCAACGACCGTCGCAATGACAACTCGATACATAATCGTCTCCTAGACTTCTTCGGGACGGGTCTTCTATCGTACACCAGTGGGGAGTCCGCTAGATAGCGAATACGGAAGTTTGCCCAGGGCCGTTGACGAAGGTTGCTCGTCTACTGTGACGGAGCCTCGTGGTAGATGTCTTTCCCTGACAGAAATCGCTTGCCGGCCAAAAGTCCCCTCTAGTTATTAGCCACTCACTCTGCTAACCTCACAATGCATATACTAAACTAATGTACACATATGGCAAAGCCTTGCCCCAAAAATTTACGTCCAGCCCCAAGATAGAGTTGAGCAGAACCGCTATCCAACCGCTTGCGGCTTAGCGCGACTTTTTAGGCACAGCCCGATGAATAGCAGCCAGCCGTCACTGCATAACAATAAAGTAGTCGCGTGGCTGCCCGCTTAGACTCCGCCCGTTCCCCGATCAGCCTAACCCGCCGCCGAGTATTCGGTCCGATCAAGCATCCCAACTTCCGCAAACGCCCGCCGCCGTTCGCCGCACTTATTACAATGACCACAATGCAAACCATTCACCGGTGCCAAACAGGAGGACGTCAGTTCG
>CAZGMU010000332.1:0-5539 GCA_964526975.1 uncultured Planctomycetaceae bacterium | reverse complement strand
GAACCAACAACTGACAATTGTGCTGGCGTGACACAAAAAGATTTACAGGCCCAGAAGAGCTAACGGTCAGTTGCATACGCAGCATCCAGTATGAGTGGTCGATGCGCTATGCGCACATTTCAGTAGCCACGAAAAACACAAAAACGCACGAAAAGAGTACGTGAAAAGTTCTCGTGGCTTTCTGTGCTTTTCGCGGCTCCATGCTTCTGCATTCGTGTGGTCTTTGAAAGATACGTTATAAAGTTCTTTTTTTGTGCATTTTTGTGTTTTTCGTGGCTACTATTAAGACAGTAATCTCCAACGCTACGCTGTTTTCTCCAGGTCGCTGGCCTGGTTCAGCTTGTTGTAGAGCGTTTTAAGGCTGATGCCGAGTTCGTCTGCCGCCTTCGGTTTATTGCCGCCGTTGCGTTCGAGCGACTGGTAAATCGCTTGCATTTCAAGGTCGCGGAGCGAAATCGGACCGGAGCTATGGGTGGCCGCGGCGCCGGTAAGCTGGCGACGGTTGAAATGTGAGGGGAGATGGACGGCCGTGATAGGACCATCGTCGCAAAGAATCGTTGAGTGCTCAATCACATTGGCAAGCTCACGAACGTTGCCGGGCCAGACATGGGCCTTGAGCGCGGCGATCGCATCGTCGGCCAAGTGGTGAGTCGCGGTACGCGACTTGCCTCGGAATCGGCTCAGCAGATGCCCAGCCAATTCAGGAATGTCCTCGATGCGATCGCGCAATGGCGGCAAAAAGATTTCGAACGTGTTGATGCGATACATCAAGTCTTCGCGGAAATCGCCGGCCGCAACCATTTCGGGCAGATCGCGATGCGTCGCACAGACGACGCGAACGTCGACCATCGTAGCCCGATTCTCGCCGACGCGGCGAATCTCGCGACTTTCCAATACGCGGAGCAGCTTGGCCTGCATCGCTTTGGGCAACTCACCGATTTCATCGAGAAAAATCGTGCCATTGTTGGCGACCTCGAATAGACCAACGCGGTGCTCGTCGGCGCCGGTGAACGCGCCTTTGCGATGACCGAACAGCTCGCTTTCGATCAATGTTTCGGGCAAGGCGCCGCAATTGATCGCGACGAACGGTTCGCCGGCGCGCGGGCTTTGGTCATGGACGGCCCGGGCGACTAGCTCCTTGCCGGTGCCGGTTTCGCCCAGGATGAGCACGGTCGATTGGGTCGGCGCCACCTTGCTGATCAGTGTGCGAACGCGTTCCATACCGGCCGAGGTGCCGACCAATCGCGGCGTGCCTTCGATGCGCTCCAAGCGGCGCTGGAGAGCACGGTATTGCTGCGTGAGCTTGCGCTTGTCTTGCACGCGGCGCATGAGCGCCTCGATCTCGACCAGCTTGCAAGGCTTCGTGAGGTAATCGAACGCACCGTGGCGCAGGGCCGAGATGGCCGTTTCGAGCGACGACTTGCCGGTAAGCACGACCGCTTCCGCATCTGGGCACAGCTCTTTGGCCCGAGCGATGACATCGATGCCGTTAAGACCAGGCATATCGAGGTCGACGAGCAGGCAATCAAACGTATCTTTTTCGAGGGCGGCGGCGGCAGTCAGGCCGTCTGGGCAAACAGTAACGCGATGTCCCATCCGCGGAATCTCGAGCTTCATAAGTTCCTGCAGCGAGCGCTCGTCATCGGCAAAGAGAATCGAAAGGCCCTTAGCATCGCTGGAGCTATCGGAGCCATTGGATAGTTTGTTGTAGGTCATGGAAGGTCAGCAGTTGGAAGAAACAAGAGTGCTAAACTATGCCGCGATCGCTTCGCGCTGGCGCGAGCGTGAGGACGAGTGTCGCAGGGGAAGTGAAACAGTGAACGTGGAACCTTTGCCTGGACCGGCGCTTTCAGCAACGATTTGGCCCAGGTGCTCTTCGACGATACGGTAGGTAATCGACAGGCCCAGGCCGGTGCCCTGCCCGCCCCGGCGGCGAGTAAAGAACGGCTCGAACAAATGCTTCAAAACGTCTTCAGTCATGCCGCAACCATCATCGCTAACGACGATCTTCGCTTCGGAGCCTTTGACCGATAACGAGATGGTGACCGTGCCGCCCGGTTCGATGCTGTCGAGGGCATTGGTGATGAGGTTCAGGACGACCTGCTTGATCTCTTGAGCGCAGACCTCGGCAATGACGGGGCCCGAGTCGCGCAGGACGACATTTTTGTTCTGGTACTTGCCCAAGTGGCGGATCATCTCGGTCACGCCGGACACGAGCTCATGCAAATCGACGTTGTGGCGTTCGGGGTCGCCCATCCGTGAGAAATCGAGCAGCTTTTCGGTAATTTGCTTGCAGCGGAAGGCTTCTTTCTGAATCATTTCGAGATAGTTCCGCACCACGTCTCGTTCAGCCGCATGGGACTCGCCGACGTGATCCAACAGATCGGCCAGTCGGCCTTCGAGCGACTCGCTGCACATGGCGATCGAGGCGAGCGGGTTGTTGATCTCGTGCGCCACGCCGGCAGCCAGGAAACCCACGCTGGCGAGTTGCTCGCTACGGACAACTTGCTTGGTGCGCTCGCGGACCTGGCAATCGAGGTCGTCGCGAATTTCCTGGAAGCGGGCCGTCATGTCGTTCATCGCGTCGGCCAGCTCGCGCATTTCGTCTTCGGTTTCGAGGTGGATACGATGGCTAAAGTCGCCAGCGGCCACCTTGCGCGAACCGCTGACCAGCGTGGCCAGCGGCCGCGCGATCCATTTGCGAAACAGAAGAACCGCTCCAACGAGAAGGATCGTCGTCAACACGACGGTTCCCCAAGCCAGGCTGATCGCCCAGCGATATTCGTTGCGCACATCGGAAGCCAGCTCGCGGAGTCGCGTGAATAGGTGGCGTGGCAGCTCAGACGACCGATCGCTCAACTTTTCGACGTCTTTGCGCAACTGGCTGACTTTTTGTTCGTTGTCCAGCCGCCAGTCCGAAGGGTCTTCGGATTCGCGTTTGCGAATCTCGGCCACGATATCGTCGATTTTGGCGAGCGTATTGCGCTCGTAGGTGTCGTCGCCGATATCTGATTCCGTATGCTGTCGGTTCGCGTCGAGTTGACGGCGATACTCCTTGAGCGTTTGGAAAAACAGGTCGAACTGGTAGCGATACTTTTGCCGCAAGATGCCGTCGGCGTCCCAGACCGTTTGATCCGTTGAGCTTGTGGAGTTGAGCGCTCCGCTAGCAATCTGGTCGAATCGTTGCTGGTCTTCGACCTGGCTCAAGATTTCGTGAATCTCGACGAGGCAATCGCGCAATTGATCGGCCAGGGGCAGCTCCGTGGCACGAGCGCTGAGGCTTTTCACAAGGCCGCGATAGGCGTAGAGGCCGTAATACGCGCTGCCGAACAGCGTCAAGAACGACACCGCCAAGAGACCGAGGCCGAGCCGCAATTTATTTCGAATTGGCCAGCGCGAAAAAATCACCTGCGACCTCACCTCCCGTGGCGGGAAAAACTGGGAGCGGGAGTGTAGTGGCAACGTGAAGTTAGGGGAAGGCGGGCAAAGTGGTGCTAGCACTCGGCTGTTGACCGGATTGTGAGTTGGGCTTTAGCCCGACAAAAGCGCCGTCTGTTGTCGGGCTAAAGCCCGGCCACTTAGAAGGTGTTTTAGAATTCTCCCTCTCCCCTTGGGAGAGGGTTGGGGTGAGGGAGAATAGCGAAAAATCAAGGCACCCTCACCCTGCCCTCTCCCAAAGGGAGAGGGTTCCAAGGCAGCTTTCGCCATTTCAAAACACGTTCTTAGTTACGATTAACGCGGCGCAGCATCCAGACACCGGCGGTGGCAAGGACGATATTGCCCAGCCAAACGGCATACGGCGGGAAGGTTCCGTCCTTGGCTTTGTCGACGCTCACGGCCAGGAGCGGATAGTAGACGAGCAGAATCGGCAGGAAGCAAATAAAGAAGCTGGCAATGAACTCGCTGTACCGCATGCGGATCGACACCGGAATGCCGACAAGCACGAAACAAAGGCAGCTAAAGCCGTTGGCCCAGCGACGCCAGGGCTCGGTGTGAAGGCGGAACAACCGAACCTTGGCGGCTTCGATTTCCTTTTCACGCGGTTTCCAGGCGGTATTCGAGAGCGAATCGAAGTCGCCCGTGAGCATTCCAAACGCCGTTTGCACAATGCCAGCTTGTTGCACCTTTTCCAAGGCCACCTGCTGTTCCTCGATCGCGGGAGCGATCTCCGAAAGCGCGTAGTTCGACGGGCTGCGGTTTTTCTGCGACGAGCCGGTCAGTTCTTCGACCGACATTTCGTAAGTAAATGTTGTGGGATCACTATAGGTGATGGGTCCCTCTAACTCGAAGTTACGAAAAACCGCAACGAGCTTGCCTTCACTGGCGTTCAGCCGCATCTCCGCTTCTTGGGCGGAAATGGTCCAGGCATCTTTGTCACCACTAGCTTGCATCGTCAAGATCGGCCACAACAGCCGGTGGCCATCGACATCGCGAACCATGATGGTCATTTTGCCCTGGCTGTAGGTGTGCTTCATCTCGAGTTGGCTGTAGATGATTTCCTCGATGGACGCCAAGAACACGCGTCGCACGCCCATCATGCCCCAACTCACGGCGATATCGTTCATCACGAGCGCTGTGAAGCTGACCAGCGTGGCAAGGATCAGCGTCGGCCAGATCAAGACCATCGGCGAAATGCCGAGTGCTTTAACGGCCACGACTTCGTTGTACGACGCCATCCGGCCGTAAATACTCGTCGTGGCCAGCAGCATCGTGCCGGGGACGGCAAACTGCATGGCTTGCGGAATCAAGTAGGGCGACATCCGCACGAGCGGCCCGAGACCGATGCCTTTGTCGACCGCTTCCTTGCCGATCAAAACGATGAATATGAGCAGCGTCAGCCCCGAGAGCGTAAGCAAAAAGACCTTGAGCAGGTCGAACAGAACGTAGCGCGTGAGGATGCGCATGAAGTGGCGGGACTGGCGTGAGCGGTCGTTGGCAATTTGCAAGGCGGCCACAGGGGCTGCCCAACAACTAAAGGGCACACTCTAGCAGCACCGGGGCGATTCGAACAACGACAAAGAGCGGCCGCCCCTAGCGGAATGCTAGCACCGCGGCGTAGCTGAATTCGCCAGAATCCAGGGACGCTGGGAATGGGGCCACTATTTTTGCAAATTCAGCCACCGCCTAAAGCGCGTTCGATGCGTCTTCGGTCGTGCGGCCATGTTCGCGGAACGTCTTCATGACCTTGCGAATCGCGGCACTGTAGCGGCGAACGGCTTCGGCATAATCGCCTTTATCAGCCAAGGCCGTCGCATCGCTTCGAGCTGCATCAAATGCCTCCCAATCCGGCGCACGGCCTCCGTGATTCTTGCCTGCCTGCTCATGGAGCTTGCTGGCGATATCGGCCAGGGTGGCCACGATGCGGCTACCAGGCGCACATTTCGCTTTGCGGTATGGACCGTTGCCATAGGGTCCGCCGATCGACTGAATTGGCTGGCAGCCCGCGGCGCTAGATTCGCGCATCATAAGCCCGGCAAACACGGCAGCCAGGAAAGCAATGCCCGATCCGATTGCAGCCGGCCAGTATTCATGCGTGACG
>CAZGMU010000331.1:0-5571 GCA_964526975.1 uncultured Planctomycetaceae bacterium | reverse complement strand
GGGGTTGGTGGCCGCGGGGGCTGCGATTGGCGGTGGTGAATGGCTTGCCGGTCCGCTTACCACGGCTCGCTACGGCGGCGCGATCCTTTGGCTCGCTACGATCTCGATCCTGGTTCAGGTCTTCTACAACCTCGAAATTTGCCGTTACACGCTCTACTGCGGCGAGCCGATCTTCACCGGCAAGTTTCGTCTCTTGCCAGGGCCCATGTTCTGGCTCGTTACGTATCTGTTCCTCGATTTCGGCTCGATCTTTCCCTATCTTGCCGCCAGCGCGGCCACGCCGCTCGCCGCTGTGGTCGTTGGCGAAATTCCCGATGTCAACAAGATCTATGTCTTATTCGGAGTCGCGATGTATGGCAAAACGCTTCTCCGCTGGTTCACGTATGTGGTTTTCCTGCTCTCGCTGGCCCCGCTAATTTTTGGCGGCAAGGTCTATAATTCCTTACGGGCCGTGATGAGTTTCAAGATCGTCGTGGTGTTTGCTTTTCTCGTGTTCGTTGCCTTCCTTTATTCTTCGGCCGAAACCTGGATCGATATCCTCACCGGCTTTTTCAAGTTCGGCAGTATTCCCGTTCAGGCCGCCGAGCCGGGCGCGCCACCACGAGTCGAGAACGTCTTCTTGAACTGGTGGAACGGCGTCCCGATTCCCAAGGTCGACCTGACAATGGTTCCTCTTTTGGGCGCGCTGGCCGCGATTGCCGGCAATGGCGGGCTGACGAATACCGCACTGAGCGGCTACGCGCGCGATCAAGGATGGGGCATGGGGAAGCACGTCGGGGCGATCCCTAGTGTGATCGGTGGCCAGCTTTTGACGCTCTCACACGAAGGCTGCGTCTTTCCGATCAATAAAGATTCGGTCGCGCGGTTCGGGCGGTGGTACAAGTTTCTGCTGCGTGACCAACTAATCGTATGGCTGCCAGCCTGCCTCATCGGCGTTGCGCTGCCGAGCATGCTCAGCGTGCAATTCCTGCCGCGCGGGACCGAGGCCAAGGACTGGGTCGCGGCCGGTATGACCGCCGACGCGATTCGCGACGCCGTCGGGCCGCGCTTCGGCACGTTCTTCTGGTTGATGACGCTCTTTTGCGGCTTCCTCGTCCTGGCGCCTGCCGCGATCTGCACCTTCGACGGCGCGCTGCGCCGTTGGGTCGATCTCTGCTGGACGGCCGTTCCGTTCATTCGCCGTTGGGAACCTCATCGCATCCGCTGGCTCTACTTCGGCGCTCTCTGCGGCTACATGGTCTTCGGTCTCACGGCACTTACGCTATGGAACCCCAAGCAGTTGTTGCAGTGGGCCACGAATATCTATAACGCGGCCCTTGGCTTCAGTTGTTTTCAGGTGATCGCTGTGAACACGATTCTGTTGCCGCGCGAGCTGCGGCCCAACTGGTTCATGCGTTTCGGTCTCGTGCTGGGCGGGATATTCTTCTCGTCGCTCTTCATCATTACGACACTTCACTTGTTGGGGAGAATCTAGTGCTGCGTCCAAGCTGATTTGATGGGTAGCTGGACTCGCCAGAGTTCAGACGTGCAAGGAAAGAACTGAATTCTGGCGAATCCAGCTACATCATTTCAGGACGGATGGTCCATTAGGAATGTGAGGGATGTTTGTTATCAGAGCGTGTTTTAGAATTCTTGTTCTCTCTGGAAACGAGGATAGACAAGGAAAGAAATCACGGTTTATGAACCCTCCCCTAACCCCTCCCTACAAGGGAGGGGAATTTTAAAACACGTTCTCAGGCGACAATGAATCTCGCTATGAACGACTGCTATCTCACTACCAACGATCTCTGCCAATATGAACGTGACGGTTATCTGCTCGTGCCACGGCTTTTTTCGTTGGAAGAAGCCGCTCTCTTGCGGGACACAGCTAAACGAGACAGTCAGCTCGACGCGCAAGCTTATGGTCGCGCCGATGGCGAAGGCGGCACGGTTCGTCTTTCGCTTTGGAACCATCCGGGAGACGACCTGTATGGTATGTTCAGCCGCAACGAGCGAATCGTCGCACGCGTGGAGCAACTGCTGGACGACGAACCGTACCATTACCACTCGAAGATGATCATGAAGGAAGCCCACACCGGCGGCGCGTGGGCGTGGCATCAGGATTACGGCTATTGGTACGACAACGGCGTGTTGTTTCCGAATCTGTGCAGTGTTTTTGTGGCGGTTGACCCGGCGACGCGTGAAAATGGCTGCCTTCAGGTGCTTCGCGGCTCACACGCCATGGGACGGATGAACCATGTCAAAACGGGCGACCAGACCGGTGCTGATCCGGAGCGGGTCGCGGCGGCGGCCGAACGGTTGGAGCTAGTGTATGTCGAAATGGCTTCTGGAGACGCTTTGTTCTTCCACGCCAATTTGCTCCACCGCAGCGACCAGAACCGGTCTGCCAGCGACCGCTGGGCCCTGGTTTGTTGTTATAACTGTCGCGGTAATAATCCGTACTGCGAAGGGAAACATCCCAGCTATACGCCTCTTCGACGAATTCGGATGAACCCGATTCGCGGTGCGGTGTCTTAATTGCGTGGCTGCTGGCACGGCATTTGCGATTTTAACGTGCCAGTCGCCACCATTGCCAAGATGGCAGCAGGTGGCATCTTGTCTAGTGGTTGACGAACAGCCACTGTGACACCGAGAGGCGGTTGTATTTACGGTAGACCGGAACAGTTCCGTAAATCGAGTCTGATTCAACCTTGTTGATGCTCCCGGTTCGCATTGCGCGCAAAGACGGGGGAATCAGCAGAGGAGGGAGTTAAAAGATGAAACGCATCTTATTTAATATGGTTTCCTGCTCCTTATGGGCGAGCCCGAACAGCTCGATATACGACATGATGCTGCGATCGGAAGATCGGTCTGCCGTACGCAGAGCCAGTGCGCTTCAGCCTGTTTACTCCCTGGAGCTGGCCGATCCTGTTCGCGAGCCGCCGATCAAGCCGGCGCGGCCGTTGCCGAAAGATGCTCCCGTGCCCGAAACGCGCGACGTTCCGGTGCGTGAGCCGATGGATGTTCCGCCACCTAAGCCCGAAAAACCGATCAAGCCAGCCATGCCGCAGCCTGAACCCAAGCCGCGGCACGCACCGTAGTTCAATTGCAAAGTTGCGCCTTTGCGAAGCACCGGCCGATCCCTATGGACGGCCGGTGCGTTTTTACTAGGCGTCCGAATTCTTACGAATTCGGCGACGACTCAGTCGAGTTCGGTGAACTTGATGTTTTTGAAGCGGACTTCTTTGGTGTCCTTCAATTCGCCGACGGCGTGAACTTGCAGCGCGATGAAGCCTTTGGGGGTGAAGTACTTTTCATCGTCGTCCGTCATGTCGGTCGCTTTGACTCCGTTGAGCCATGTTTGAATGTGGCGACCTTTGGCGACGATCTTCAGATGATTCCATTCACCGAGGTGGCGTTGTTCCTGAGCGGCTTTGTTATCCGTCAAGGGAAACATCCAGCCTTTCTTGCCGCGCATGATCAGCTTGCCGTCCTTATCCTGGATTCCCCCTTCGAAGTAGATGCCTCCTGTCCAGGGGCGATCGGCCTTGGTGTCGATTTCCACCTGGTAGCCGTAAACGCGTTCCGAGTCTTTGCCGCTCTTCTTGTCTTTTTCCGGCCGGGCATGGCTGCGGATTTGAACGCCCGAGTTGAAGATGTTGTCTTTGGGGTCGATTTTGAAATCGAGCTCTAACTCGAAGTCGCCATACTCTTTATCGGTGCAGAGGAAGGTATTGGTCGTGTTCGGCGCGCTTTGGCCGACGATTTCTCCGTTTTCAACTCGATAGGTTCCGTTGCCGCCGCGCTTGGTCCAACCAGTGAGGTCTTTGCCGTTGAACAGCTCGACCTTTTGGTCGGCAAAGATCGTCGTGGGCAAAGCAATCAGAATAAAACCAACCAGGGCCGATCGAAGGTGCGTTTGCATGGTTCTCGCAAGTAATGGGTAGGCGTGACTGGGAAACCGAATAAGAGGTCGCTGACTTCAACCTGCTTCCGCCTGGAGGGTGTCGCACAGCGAGTGGTTGAAGGGGTGTCACAGATTATAATTGCCGCGACGACCTCCCAGTCAATTCTCGGCAACCGCTGGCTGATTTGCAACGGGGACAGAAAACGCCGGGAATTACTTTAATATTACATGAGGGATAATTCAAGAAGCAGCTTCGGTAGATGGGGTTCACCACGGAGACACGCGTAGGACACAGAGAAGAAATACAGGAGGAGTAGGACGCTAATCTTCGCTAATCCCTGCCAATAAAAAAGGTTCTTCAAGAACTTTATTGAAAACTGCACGGTAATTGACCTCGGCGAAAAGCTGTTGGCTATCGGCTGTCAGCTATCGGCCAGAGAATAATGGGTCCAATCGCTGCGCAGGCCTCAATAGTGGCAAAGATGCGCTTGATTCGTCGGGGTGCTAAAAATAAGTTCGCGAACATGTTTGGACGGCAAGAAGGCTCACGCAGAGGCGCAGGGAGCGCGGAGAGTTTGTCCCAGTTCCAGCCTCTCCGCGTCCTCTGCGCCTCTGCGTGCGCCTTCTTCTTCCCTCGGATCGACCATTAGCGAGCTAATAGGCGAAGCCGATGCGGGCCAGCAGGGTGCTGCCCATGCCGATTTCGTTGCCGGAGACGCTGGCGATTTTGATGTCGCGATTGAAGACGTAGCCAAATTCGAGCCGATGCGAGATTCCGCCGACGATCTTGCGCTCGAAGCCGACGATCGCGCGGTAGTCGCGGTAGGCCAGGACATCGGTTTCGTCGCTATTGTTTTGAAAGGCCCACGCTTGACTAGCGAA
This sequence comes from uncultured Planctomycetaceae bacterium, assembly GCA_964526975.1. Lineage (GTDB taxonomy): Bacteria > Planctomycetota > Planctomycetia > Pirellulales > Lacipirellulaceae > JABDGM01. The sequence goes on along the minus strand of CAZGMU010000331.1, from coordinate 803 downwards.
CTCGAGCGAGACGAACATCCAGCGTTCGTCTTTGCCGGGGATATTCGTCCAGGGCAGCCGCCAGGCGATACGTGGCGTCGGAAAAACGAGTTGATATTCGACGTCGTCATTGGGCGCATACATGACGCCAGCGACCGGCACGATCTTGGCCCAGCCGCCATCGAGATAAGTGACGCCAAGGACGTATTTTAGTTCGAGATTCGGCGCATAGATGCCAAGCGCGCGGCCCGTGAAGCGTAGGGCTTCGCTTTCGCCGAGGCTGTCGCTGTCGCCGTACAAGCCAGGCTGCACGGCCAGGTCGGCGATCCAGCGGTTGCCGAACACGCGGAAGACGTGGAAGTCGATGGCGAGGTCATGCAACGTGGCCGGCAAATCCAAACCTTCCGGGCGGTCGAGGAAATGGATGTCGTACGTCGGCGTGATGACGATCGGGTTCTCACGCGTGAAGAATGGCAGCGCGGTGACGAGGTCAAACCCGATGTCGGTCCAGCCGAGGTTTTGGCTGCCGAACTGGGGAAGCACCGCGGCGGCGACGCGGGCTTTTTGGAAGAAGCCGTTACGAGCATCGGGCGGGGTGAGTGAATCGCGGAGACTGGGCTCTACCGTACCGGGGTAGAGCGGCGCTCCTGGCGGAAGTTCGCTGGCGACACCCGGCGGTGCTCCATCCAGGTAAATGGGGGCTACGGCAGACGCAGGGCCGGTATCAACTGGTTGAGAGCCGATTGGTACTGATATCGGTTGATTAGGATAGGCTTGCCAGGCTTGGTTCGGATCGACCACAGTGCCGGGAGCACACACGGCGC
>CAZGMU010000330.1:0-5574 GCA_964526975.1 uncultured Planctomycetaceae bacterium | reverse complement strand
AATCGATCGCGAGCTGCTCGCCGAGCTCGACCGCGAAGAACCACTTTCGCTCGCCGAAGAGCTAGACAAAGCCGCCGAACGCGTCCGTCGTGTCGGTGCAGCGATCGCCAAAGACGATGCACAAGATCGCAACGTCCACATCGCCGAGCTCCAGCGGATGACCGTCCAGGAACTCGTCGCCACGGCCGAAGCTGAACAAATCCCCGATATCGTTGGCCTCAAGAAACAAGAGCTCATCTTCCGCATCCTCAAAGAGCGGGTGAAGCTCAAAGGCCTGATGTACGGCGAAGGCACGCTCGAAATCCTCCCCGATGGTTTCGGCTTCCTCCGCAGCCCCGACTACCATTACCTGTCGTGCCCAGACGACATCTACGTTTCGCCGAGCCAGATTCGCCGCTTCGGCCTGCGCAACGGCAACACTGTTGCCGGCACCATTCGCCCACCGAAGGAAAACGAACGCTACTTCGCGCTCCTCCGCGTCGAGGCGATCAATGGCGACGACCCCAACCTCCTCGCTCGCAAAGTCTTCTTCGACGATCTCAAGCCAGTCCATCCCGATAGCCGCATCGTCATGGAGACGACACCCGACGAAGTCGAAATGCGCGTCGTCGACATGATCGTGCCGATCGGCTTCGGCCAACGCGGTCTAATCGTCAGCCCGCCCCGCGCCGGCAAAACGATCCTGCTCCAAAAAATGGCTAAGAGCGTTCTGACCAATTACCCAGACGCCTACGTCATCATGCTCCTCATCGACGAGCGCCCCGAAGAAGTCACCGACATGGAGCGCCAAATCAAAGGCCCCAACTGCGAGGTCATCAGTTCCACCTTCGACGAAACCTCCGCCCGCCATGTGCAGGTGAGCGAAATGGTCATCGAAAAGGCCAAACGCATGGTCGAGTATGGCCGCAACGTGGTCCTGTTCCTCGATTCCATCACCCGCCTGGCCCGCGCCTGGAATGCCGAGTGCCCCCACTCCGGCAAAATCCTCTCCGGCGGCATCGACGCCAACGCCATGCAGCGCCCCAAACGCTTCTTCGGCTCGGCCCGCCGCGTCGAAGACGGCGGCTCGCTCACCATCGTCGCCACCGCCCTCATCGACACCGGCAGCAAGATGGACGAAGTGATTTTCGAGGAGTTCAAAGGCACCGGCAATCAAGAAATCATGCTGGATCGCCGCCTCGTCGACCGCCGCATCTGGCCGTCGATCGACATCAACCGCAGCGGCACCCGCAAGGAAGAGCTCCTCATGGACCCAGAAGAGCACCGCCGCATCGGCCTCCTCCGCCGCGTCCTCAACGAAATGAACCCGCCAGACGCCATGGAGCTACTCACCACTCGCCTCCGAAAAACAAAAACCAACGCCGAATTCCTGATGAGCGTAAAAGAATAGTACATAGCCCGGCCGTCTCGGTCGGGACGGATTCGGAATGGTCAGCATCCCGCCGAAACCGCCCCAAAATGGGGCGGCTATATAAAACCACATGCCCAACTTCATCGCCTTTGCCGACCTCGAGCCCAAAGACCGCTACGGCATCGTTGTCTCCCGCTGGAACGAAGCCATCACCCGCAAGCTCCTCGACGGCGCGGTCGCCAAGCTGCAAGAGCGCGGTGTGGCCGACGACATGATTGATGTCGCCTGGGTTCCCGGCGCAATGGAAATTCCCCTCGTCGCCAAGCGCCTCGCGGGCTTACGTCGCTACCAGGCCGTCATCTGTCTGGGAGCCGTGATCCGTGGTGAAACCACTCACGATCAGCACATTAACCGCGCGGTCAGTAATGCCATCACGCGTCTCTCGATCGACGCCAACCTTCCCGTGTTGTTCGGCGTACTAACCTGTGAAACAATGGAACAAGCCATCCACCGCGCCGGCGGCAACGTCGGCAACAAAGGCGCCGAAGCCGCCGAAGCCGCCCTCCAAATGGTCGGCCTCCTAAAAAACATCCCGTGAAAGCGGGGAGCGTGGAGCATGGGGCAGGGAGTAAGAAAAAACTCCGGCTCCCCGCTCCATGCTCCCGGCTCCCCGCTTACATGTCCCGCCGCAGCCGAGCCCGTGAAGTCGCCCTCCAAATCCTCTTCGAGGACGATGTCAACCCGCGCGCCACGGTCGCCGACATGAAATCCTTCGTCTCCGGCCGCCTCAATAACAACCCCGAGCTCGAAGAATTCTGCATGTCGTTAATACTCGGCGTCCGCCGCAACCAGGGTGAGTTGGATCAACTCCTGGGAAAAACGGCCGACAACTGGAGCCTCTCCCGCATGGCCTCCACCGATCGCAACGTCCTCCGCCTCGGCGCGTACGAAATCCTCTACACCGATACGCCCGACCGCGCCGCCATCAACGAAGCCGTCGAACTAGCCAAGCGCTTCGGCAGCGCCCACTCCGCCCAATTCGTCAACGGCATCCTCGACAAGTTCTTGCACCGCAAGACCCCCGAAAGCAACTCTTAAACAGCGAAGCCTCGCCTCGCTATCTCCCCTCCCGCCATTTAGCGGCGGCGTTTACGCCGCGCTCCCATCTCGCCTTCCCCACCAAACCCTATCCCTACCCGGCCCCCCTCCCTCCATTGACACCCGCCCTCATTTCCCTTACCTATCCACATTAGATTATTCGAATATTCTTCCCTCGCACCTCTCGCCGCGATCCTCTCATGCTTCACTCCCTTCGGCAATTCAAAACTGAAATCTTCCAGGCCCTCGCCCATTCCTCTCGCATCGCCATTGTCGAGTGCCTCCGCGACGGCGAAACCTCCGTCGGCCAACTCTGCGAAAAGATCGGCATCGAACAAGCCAACGCCTCCCAGCATCTTGCCGTCCTGCGGACCAAGCACATCGTGGAGACTCGCAAAGACGGCAACCAGATTTTCTACCGACTGCGCAGCCCCTTATTCGGCGACATGTTGGAACTCATGCGGCAATATTTTTTCGACCACATGAACGAAACCATGCAAATGCTCAAACGCGAACAACGACAAGCAACAAAAGCGAAAATTTAGCGTCGGTCGCCAGACCGAATCTCCACCACCCCACTTAACAACCACAAAACAGTAGTCCGCCACGCGGTCCGAGATACGCCCAGCACAATTCCAACCCCACCAACTCCCACGCGTGGTTGAATCCTCCAATCCACGACAGCTCCCCATGCCCCCGATGCTCCCCAAAAGCGTACTCTGCCTCCGCAACTACACTTGGCAAGACTTCTCCGGCGATTTGTTCGCCGGCGTAACCGTCGGTCTGGTCGCGCTGCCTCTCGCCATGGCCTTCGCCATCTCATCCGGCGTGCCTCCCCAAGCCGGCATCTACACTGCTGTCGTGGCCGGCTTCTTGATCTCAGCTTTAGGCGGCTCCAAAACACAAATCGGCGGACCAACCGGCGCCTTCGTCGTCATCGTCTACGGCATCGTTCAGCAGCATGGCATCGACGGCCTCTACATGTGTACCCTCATGGCCGGCCTGCTTTTGCTGTTGCTCGGCGTCACCGGCCTGGGATCGGCCGTCAAATACATTCCACGCCCCGTCATCGTCGGCTTCACCAACGGAATCGCCGTCCTGATCGCCAGCACCCAGCTCAAAGATCTCTTCGGTTTGAAGATCGACAAAGTCCCCGGCGAATTCGTCGAGCGCATGGAAGCGATCGCCGCTCACTTCACCACGCTGTCCTGGCATGCCACATTACTCGGCTGCGCGTCGATCATCCTGATCATCTTCTGCCGCAAATACGTCCGCCGCATCCCTGCGTACATTATCGCGATGGTCCTCGGAACAGCTCTCGTCGCGCTCACCAGCCTAGCCGTCGAAACCATCGGCTCGCGCTTCGGCGGCATTCCCACTGGTCTCCCCTCGATCACCCTTCCTCATTTCGACCCCAGCAAGATCGGCGTCTTATTTCCCTCCGCGCTAACCGTCGCGCTCCTCGGAGCGATCGAATCACTCCTTTCAGCCGTCGTGGCGGACCGCATGAGCGGCGATAAGCACAATCCCAATGTCGAGCTCATGGCTCAAGGCATGGCCAACCTCGCCTCCCCATTCTTCGGCGGCATCCCCGCCACCGGCGCTATCGCCCGCACCGCCACGAATATCCGCTCCGGCGCCAGAACCCCCGTCGCCGGAATGATTCATGCGATCACATTGCTCTGCGTGTTGCTGTTTGCCGCCCCCCTGGCCAAATACATTCCTCTCTCGGTGCTCGCCGCGATCTTGCTCGTCGTTTCTTATAACATGGGCGAATGGCACGAAATCCCCAAGCTGCTCAAGCTCACCTGGTCGGACATCAGCGTCTGGGCCATCACCTTCGCTCTCACCGTCTTCGCCGATCTCACCGTGGCGGTCGAAACTGGCATCGTGCTCGCCGCCCTCATGTATATCCGAAAAGTTTCCGGCACCACGACGATTACTCGCGTAACCGATCAATACGTCGAAGAAGGTTGGATGGATGTTCTCCAGGACAAGCCGATCCCAGATTACGTCGTCGTGTTCCGTATCCATGGCCCATTCCTGTTTGGGGCCAACGAGAAAATCTTCCATGTCACCGAGTGCTTGCGGGAGCTGCCCCCGATTGTCATCTTGCGGCTGCGAAACATGACCGCGATCGACGCGACCGGTCTTTTGGCCCTCGAAGACCTGGCCGACAAATGCCGCGATCACAATCGCACTCTCATTCTGTGTGGCGCGCAACCACAACCTGCCAAGCTAATGCGACAAGCCGAGTTCGAAAGACACGTCGGCCAGGCGAATATCTGCCCCAACTTCCACGCGGCCCTGGAGCGAGCGATCCTCGTTCACTATTTCCACTCAAGCACTCACCACCAAGCCATGTAGAAGTACTCATAAAGACTTTAGCGCCGGCGGCAACGCCGAATCTCCCCCCCACACATTTCTGAAGACGTATTTTGTAATTGCGAAATTGCGAATTCTGTGTGCCACTCTACGCCGCTACCCCCTTACCGAATCAACCATCGTAAGGCACTAAGACGTAGAAGATACGGATTTATTTACCACCAACTACACAAAGATCACAAAGAAGAAAGAGGGGGAGTAGATCTTTTTACAACCGTTTCCAAAATAATTCTTCGTGTCTTTTGCGGTTCCATCCACTCCCATTCTTTGCGCCTTACGATGAGCCGCAAGTATTGAAAGAATGCCTTTTCTCGCGACGTTTGATAGCAGTCGCAATCCTTCTCGAATTTTTTGGTGGAATTTTGAGAGCTTGCAGCGTCTTAGTTGGTGTAGGGCGAAAGGATTCAGCATGCGAACCAGTTTTCGAGGCAGTCGATGAACGAATCAGCGGAGCTGGTCGAGCGTGCGCGCGAAGGATGTAAAGACTCATTCGCAAAATTGTACGATCAGCATGCGCGACTTGTACGGGCTATTTGCTTCGATACGACAGGTCATTTGGTGACGGCAGAGGATTTATCGCAAGATGTCTTTCTCAAAGCCTACGAGCGGCTGAATCAATTGAAAGATGCGGAGCGATTCCTGTCTTGGCTATGCGAGATCGCACGCCGCGCGGCGCAGGATTGGCATCGACGGAATCGACGCGCGCCTTATGCAGTGCCGCAAGAAGCTCCTGCCGAACC
>CAZGMU010000329.1:1092-5625 GCA_964526975.1 uncultured Planctomycetaceae bacterium | reverse complement strand
GAAAACACCAACCACAACATCTAGTAGTGGTGGAGTCAACTAGATAACCACAACAAATGAACACTATCCCCGGCTTTGCCCACAAATTTACGCCCAGTCACAAGATAGACCGGTTACCAAAAAACCGTTACCCAACCGCTTGCGGCTTAGCGCAATTTTTGGGCAAAACACTATATACCCCTGGCTCCCAGCACCACAAGCGACACCTTAAGTGTTGCTCAATCCCGCTATCAGCAAAGCATTCGCCAGCTCTTTGACAATCAAAATACATCGTAGTCGGCTCTCAGCTTTCGATGATTCGCCGCAGCTCTCAGCCAGAGGGCGCTCCCACTGCGCGCCGAATCAAAACCGCCACGCCTCCAACCTACTGTTCAAAATTCGGGGGGAGGATTTTGCGCACTTTGTCAAACCTTGTAAAATAAGCAAGCCGCGAAGGGGACGCCTCGGGCCCTCCACTTTCCAGCGAGCGACCCCCAGGCAGAGCGCTAGCGTGATTCTGGCTCCACTAGAGCTAGCCCGCGCTCGTGCGTAGCTGCTCTTCGCAGCGTCGCAAGACGACGGCCGGGTCGAGACCCTGTTCTCGGCAGGCGGTTTGTAGCGACTTGCCACCACACGTGTATTCGATGCCAAGCGCCTGAAACACGTCGAGGAGTTGAGGGTAATCAATCAGTAGTTCGGGGACGCTGCTCTCCGGATCGAGGTTGTGCATGTCTTTCCTGTTTGGGCACAAGTCGTAATTCATTTGCGCGATGCTACCGCGGAGCGCTTCGCTTCAAGGAATTCCCAAAGCACCAGGGCTTGGCTATGCTCCACGTCGCGAGCGCCGAAGATTAGCGCGACACGTCGAGTCGCCGCGAGTTGCAGCAGCTTGTTGACTGCTTCCGGCCTGGAACGCAGCTCCTGCTTATACCGCTTTTTGAATTCAGCCCAGCGCTCGGGGCGATGGCCAAACCATTTGCGCAGCTCGGTGCTCGGCGCCACGTCTTTGGCCCATTCGTCGATGTGAAGGTCAGCCTTCTTGATTCCTCGCGGCCAGAGGCGGTCGATCAGAACGCGGTAGCCACAATCTTGCTGGCCAATCTCATACGCGCGGACGAGAGTAATTTTAGGCAATCGCTTGGCCATTCGTTTGTTCCTCGCGAGGGAGTGGATTTTCCGGTAAGCCAGTCAGCATGAAATCCCATTGTTAGTCTAAATAGGATATTCCGCGGCGAGCAGCCCCTCTTCTTGCAGCGATGCCCAGAAGACGTCGGGGATAGCTCGCTGTGTATAGTGTACATTCTCTGCCACGCGGTCGGGATGAGAGGTTGTAAGCAATAAGGCAGCGACGCCGGGCCCTGAAAGGGCGAATTGAATGCAGGCGTGTGCTGGTGCAACGCCGTGGCCATGGCACAGCGCCGCAAGCGAGGTGCGCCAGGCAAGAAGTGAATGATCTGCGGGCTTGTCTGTAGAGACAATTTGGCCGTCCAGGCGATTACCACCAAGAAGAAAGCCGCGCTCGAATATCCCTCGAACGATGATCGCCCTGTCCCAGTCACGAAGCTCCGACATCAAAGCCAAGGTGCCCGGTGAGTGACGCAGCAACGAAAAGCCATGTGTCAGCACAACCCAGTCGATTGCACTCGCTAATGATTGCAAGTTGTTTAAATCTGGAGTGATAACACCGATGCCGATTACATCGCCCGTACGCTTGATCTCGTTGGCGGACTTCAGTGCATTGCCATTCGTGTTTTCTAGCGAGAGTAGCGTTGGTCGATAAGGTGCGCCCAACAGTCGACAACTTTCCTCCCAATTGTTCACAGGCCGATTGGAGTCGATTGTAAGATGGATGACGATTTCGCGAGGGGCCACCTCCAAACGGCGCAAAAGTCGCCCAAGCAGTTCCAATGCCAGGCCGTCCTCGTTTCGATAGTCGACATTTACAAACGCGGGGACAGTGGCAGATCGCAACCATTCGCCGCAAAGTTCCAGCTTGCGCTGCTCGGGAATGGCTTGCGGTATGTTTCCCAACGGCGCCGCCCCAAAGACGATCGGCGGCAGTCGCAGTCCGGTTTCTCCTAGTGAGCGGTATTGGTCGGTGGGCATTTCCATCGGCGGCAGTTGTTTTCGCAGTGCGACCTGAAGGATTCTGGTCGAGTTCGGAAGTGGAGTTGTATTGTATCCCTTGTGGCCTCTGCTTTCAGGATTGAATCCTGGAAGAGAAAATAGGCATAATGCGGTCATCATGCGGTTTGTTGAATTCATCTGGAAGAATCTGTGTGAGCGTGCCGCACGTTCGGTGTTGACTATCTTAGGCATCGCGATCGCTGTCGCTGCGATCGCAACTTTGTGGCACACGGCTTGGGGGTACGCCCGCTCGGCGAACAACTATTACGCCGCTCGGGGCGTCGATATTGTGGTAGTCCGCGCCGGTATTTCGAATCGGCTGACCAGCCGGTTGAATGCAGGCTTGGCAGGGCGTCTTACGAGTTTGCCGCATATTGCTCGCGTTGAGGGCGTGCTGACCGAGATGGTGTCCCTTGGTAAGTCGGAACTGATTGGAATCCCGTTACGGGGATATGCGCCAGGTAATCCGGCGATCGAGCGGTTTCAAATCAGCGAAGGGCGAACGCTGGCCGCCGATGATCGAAACATTGTTCTGGTGGGCAATGCCCTGGCTCAAACTTTGGGCAAGCAAGCTGGTGAAAAAATCGAGATCGAGGGCCGGCCATTCGAAATCGTCGGAGTGTATCTGGCCGAGAACCCTTTTGATGCGAATAGCCTCGTGACATCGCTTGCCGAAGTGCAAGCCCTGATGGAGCGTTCCGGCGTTGTGTCGGAGTTTCAGGTTAGTGTAGCGCCGAGCGTGAATAACGATACGGAACTCGACAAGCTTTGTCGAACGATTGAAGCGCTGGCAGATGACAAGCAAGTGGCGCTCGGGCTGAAAGCTCAACCGACACATCGGTTTGTCGGCACTGCCACGGAAGCCAGGCTTGGCGGGGCGATGGCCTGGGGCACAACGGTGCTAGTGGTGGTGCTCTCGCTCTTGGCCATGCTGAATACGATGCTGATGTCGGTTGTCGAGCGAACGAAGGAAATTGGTATTTTGCGAGCGATCGGCTGGAGGAGAACGCGGATCATGCGTTTGATTTTGGGCGAAAGCTTTGCGCTTAGCCTGGGGGGCGCGATTTTGGGAGCGTTAGCCGCCTGGCTATTAGTGCAAGGCTTATCGCATTGGCATAGGACCAGTCTGTTTGTGCCGCCTGGGTTGTCGTGGCCGGCGCTGTGTTTGGGGATGGGGGCGGCCATTTGCACGGGGATTGTGGGCGCGGTTTACCCGGCGCTGTATGCGGCGAGTGTGCCTCCCGTGGAGTCTTTGCGGCATGAGTAATGAGTTGAAACCCTCGGGCAGTGCCACATGAACATGGCGAAGATTGCAGTGACGAATCTCTGGCGGCGCCCGGTGCGCAGCGCGCTGACGGTCTGTGGTTTGGCATTGGCGGTGGCGACGGTCGTGGCGTTGGTCGGAGTGGCTCAGTCGCTTGAAAAGTCGTTTCTTGATCTCTATGTGGGGCGTGGCGGTGATTTGGTCGTGCAGCGTCGTGGCGGCGCGGTCCAGCTCATGAAAGGCATCAAGGTGGAAATGGGCGAGCGGATTCGCCAGCTTCCGGGGGTCCGCGAGGTCATCGGCACGTTGGTCGACATGGTCGCGTTCGAAGACCAGGATTTGTTCATGGTCCTGGTCAACGGTTGGGAGCCCGATTGCCCCGTGCTGGATCGAGTAACTACTCTTTCAGGGCGACGGTTGTGGGCCAGTGATGGCCGGGCCGTGATGCTCGGGCGCATTCTGGCCGCGAATCTTGGCAAGAAGGCCGGCGACCATCTGCAACTTTACGGGCAAGATTTCGAAGTCGTCGGCATCTTCGAGAGCTTCAGCGTTTATGAAAATGGCGCGGTGTTCATGTTGGTGGACGAACTGCAGCGGCAGATGGATCGGCCTGGGGAGATGTCTGGCTTCATGATTCAGGCGGTCGACAAAAGCCCGGCCGCAGTGGCCGATTTGCGGAAATGTGTCGAGGCGCTCGATCCGGAGATTGCCGCGACTCCTTGTGCCGAGTTTGTCGGCGGGCTCACGCAGATGAAAATCACCCGCGCGATGTCGTGGTTTACGTCGTTGTTTGCGATCGTGATCGGAGCGGTGGGTGTGATGAACACGATGATCATGGCGGTTCTCGAGCGACGAGGGGAGATCGCGTCGCTACGGGCAATGGGGTGGCGGAAGGGGCGCGTGGCGTGGCTGATTGTCTGTGAGTCGCTGATCGTATCGATTGTGGGCGCGGCGATCGGAGTCGCGCTGGGAATCGGGGCGACAATGCTGCTGACGCATTGGAGACGAACAGCCGGCTTAGTGCAGGGCAATCTCTCGCTGACCGCGATTGCCGAGGGAGTGGGCGTCGCGCTTGCGATTGCCCTGATTGGAGCAGTGATCCCCGCATTGCGCTCGGCTAGTCTGCCGATTGCCCAGACGCTGCGCGCAAATTGAAGGTTGAC
>CAZGMU010000329.1:0-1082 GCA_964526975.1 uncultured Planctomycetaceae bacterium | reverse complement strand
TTTTACAAAGCAACCGCAGATGAACGCGGATAAACGCAGATTGTTTCGAATTAGACGATGAGTGTATGGCGATCTTTACTTGCCTTCTATCCGCGTCTATCTGCGTTCATCCGCGGTTGCTTACCCCACGCCGCTAACCTTATGAGGCTCACGCAGAGGTGCAGAGGAAAGGAGTGTGGTGGGAACACTTATCGTTAAGGAAAGGCCTGGATTCTCGCAGGGAAGCAGCAGCCACGAAAAGCACGAAAAACACAAAAAGGCTCCCAGACTTTTTGTGCCTTTTTGTGTTTTTCGTGGCCAATGTTGGGAGCTTGGGCAATCGCTTTCAATTGAAAAGGTTAACGGCGTTGCGTGGTAACGAAGCACAAGATGCTGAAATTACCACGCCCTTTCCAAAGCGTCGGAACGTGCCACCCACGGATTGTCCAAACGCTTAAAAGTTAGTTGAAATTTCATCTTTGCAACACGAGGCGGAAAATAGGGGATAGGCGTAAAGACTTCGTCCGCGCGTAAAAACCCTTCGCCCGGCCGGGCGTAGAGGTTATATTAGACGGATTGTGCAGACCTTTTCCCCCTCGGTATTCAAGCGGAGACCGTTATGTCTGAGAGCAACAACCAACCGAACGAAGGAACCTCGCGCCGCACGTTTTTGAAGACGACTTCCGCGCTAATGGGGGGGGCGATGCTGGGCGCCAACGCGACCATCGCCCGGTCGGCGCATATCAACGGCAACGACGAAATCAAGGTCGCGCTCATCGGCTGCGGTGGCCGTGGCACGGGAGCGGCGACGCAGGCCCTGGCGACCAAGGGGAAGGTCACGCTGTGGGCCGCGGCCGATGCCTTTGAAAGCAATTTGAAGGCGGGGCTCAACTCGATCAGTAACCAGGTCGAACGCGGCAAGAAGAGCGGCGAAGAGCTGTTCAACGATTCATCGGTGAATGTGACGCCGGAGCGGCAGTTTGTTGGCCTGGATGCCTATCAAAAAGCGATCGACAGCGGGGCCGATGTCGTGATTCTGGCCACTCCACCAGGCTTTCGGCCGATCCACTTCGAGGCGGCGGTGAAGGCCGGCAAGCATATTT
>CAZGMU010000328.1:0-5658 GCA_964526975.1 uncultured Planctomycetaceae bacterium | reverse complement strand
CTCGATGCTCGGAATATGGGGCACCCGGTCGTCGCTTTCCGCCAGTGCCGCAATGCCGGCGATGAACCCGGGGCGGGTCACGCGGACTCGCATCGTCTTCGGGTCATGGCAGTCGATGCAGCCCACGGGGTGTGCGGCGCTGGAGTGGTGGGCGCCGGCTGCTGGTTCGCTAGCCGCGCCGTCGGGCGTTTTAAGCAACTCCGCATGAGCCGTCTGGTAGTCCATTTTTCCTGCGATGTTGAAACCTTCCATTACGGCCGGCCAATTGAAATCGGCCGCCAGCGATTGCGCGTCGACTTTTTCGCCTTTCGCTTCCATGCCGAGCCGGCGATAAGTGGGGATGATCGCCGCATGGCAGTGCAAGCAGGCGCCGCTTTGCGGACGTTTCGTGACGCGCTCGGTCACTTCCTGGTCGTGCAACATGTACGCGTGGCCGCGGGCCTCTCGATAGTCGATGCTGAACGCGTAGCCCGAGTACAGCCGCCGTAGCCAGGGGTGCTCGTCCAATTTGCTGGCTGGCATGGCGCTCGAACCGCCGAATGTCGTTTCTGAATCGTCCACCGTCCGGCGATAGCTATCGAACTGAGAAGGCCAGTTCGTGCCCCAGGGCGCCGAATCGGTTGAGATCTCGTTCACTTCCACCAGGCGGACGAACGGAGCCCGCGATTCCTGACGATGCTCGAAGATCGATACCAAGAGCGCGGTGACCCCCACCGTTGCGAGCGCCACAACGGCGAATAGCCCGGCCAGGAACAGAAACCGTCGGCGTTTGCTCGGGCGGAGCGGCTCACTTCCAGCGGGTGTGGTTGCGTTCATAGGAATCTCAAGAAGTGGATTGTTACAAGTCGGGTGATACTCAAACTCTCACCGCAGGGCATGGCCCACGCTGCGATGGCAGTGAACACAGGAAAGCATCTCTCCCCCGGGATCTTCGGGAAGCATTTGATGCACGGTATCTGCGTGGCAGGAAATGCATGCGCCTTGAGTGACCCGCTGGTTCCGCGGCTTGATCTGGATAGGTTCGTGAAAATTCTCCAGCGTGAATGCCAACGAGTGGTTGAAGCCGTTGTCGGCCTCGGTCAGCAGTGCGCCCAAATGGCTGTGCGGCAGGTGGCAATCGTTGCAGACGGCCACATGGCGATGGGTTGAATTCTGCCACGAGTCGTAGTGGCCTTGCATCACGTGGCAGTTCGCGCACGTCGTGGGACTATTGCTGAGATAGCTCCAGCCCTTTCCATAGCCGAAGGTAAATGCCCCCACTCCCGACATGATGCCGAACAACGATGTAAAAGCGATCGCAATCGGCAACACCAGCCATCGAGACGAAGCACGCGGCCGCGCAGCAGGCTGGTGATCGGGAGTAGTTGTCGTCATGGCGGCCAAACGAGGCAAACAGGTTTGCGGAGGTGCCACATATCTTAATGGAATTGTCGCGATCAGCAATATACAACGCAGGGAGCGGGTCGAACGCGGCGGCTCCGATCGCTCTGCCCGTTTGCTCCAACATCGCGGCCCGGATACCCAACCGGCCAGGCGAGTAGGATGCGCGGCACGGCGACGCCACGGCGCCGAATCGGGAAGAATCGTACGGTGACGTTTTCGCGTAAATTCGGACCGGTCCGGTAAGCTGTGCCGGTTAAATCTGTCTTGCTTATTAGGAAAGGCAAGGCTTCCGATTCTTGCTCTAGGGATAACGTTATCCGCCGCGGCCACCGAGGCACCCGCGAAGTCGCCGCCTGCCACTCAAGACTTTCTCGTTCGATGCGAAAGCCAAGCCTACTCCTTCTCAGTAATTGGCTCGCACTCGCGGCGCTCGCGGCAATGCCTCTCGTTGTCGCGAACAGTTATGCGCAGTCGCCCGAACCCGATCCGTTGTCCACGGCTGCGCCGGCCGAACCGCCGCGCGACTCCGAGCCTGGCGACGACCTCTCCGCAACCATAGAGGAGTCCGAGGAACAAGGGCTCGTAACCGAACCGGCTGGAAGCCCCGCTAAGAAACCGGCCGCGAATCCGTGCGCGACCGCGTTCAAATCGGTGTTCTACGACAACGACTTCAGCTACCTCGAAGATCCGAACTATCGCGGCCACTGTTTCGGCGATTGTTGGAAGCTGATGCCGGTGGACAACTGTGGCCGCTACGGAACGCTCGACGTCGGCGGCCAGATGCGGCTGCGTTATCACCATGAAGTCGGCATGGGGCAGGATGTATCTGGCCCCGGCATGCTCCGCTTCGAAGACACGGTTCACGACTTCTTGCTCTCACGCTTTCGGCTATACGGCAATTGGCAAGTCAGCGAGGCCACGCGCGTTTACGTGGAAGGCATCTTTGCCGAAGTCACCGACGACAACGACACGTACCTGCCGCGCCCGATCGATGTCAACTGCGGCGACTTCTTGAATGCGTTCATCGACTGCCAGCTCGATGAGAGCTGGACGTTGCGCACCGGACGCCAGGAGCTGCTGTACGGCGCCGAGCGGCTGATTTCTCCGTTGGACTGGGCCAATACGCGTCGCACGTTCGAAGGCGTCAAGCTGATGTACGCCGAAGATGATTGGAAGGTAGACGGGTTCTACACCCACTTTGTGCCCGTGCGCCCCTACGAACTAGACTATGCCGACTATGACCAGCCGTTCTATGGCGTCTATGGCACCTATAGTGGCTGGGAGAACAAGACGCTGGATGTTTACTACATCGGGTACGACAACAATCATAACGACGCGCCGATTACCAGCGACTTTTCGCTGAACACGATCGGCTCTCGGCTGTTCGGCAGCCACAATGATTGGCTGTACGAAACCGAGGGCGGGTACCAGTTCGGCCGGCAAAGCGGCTTAGGGCAGGACCAATCCGCCGGGTTCGCGACGGCGGGTATCGGGCGAAAGTATCCACGCCATCTATGGACGCCCACGGTATGGTTCTACTACGACTACGCCTCGGGCAATTTCCCAGGCGGCGACTTCAATCGCTTCAATCAGCTCTATCCGCTGGCCCACAAATATTTTGGTTTCATCGACGCCGTTCAACGCTCGAACATCGAGTCACCGAACGTGCTGCTCACGATGAAACCGGACCCGAAGTGGGAATTGCTGTTCTGGTACTGGCACTTTCAAGCAAACAGCGCCAGCGACATCGTTCCCAGTATCGGCGGCACTCCCAACCAAAGCCTGTCGCGAGGTCATTTCGGCGACGAGCTCGATGTGTTGACGAAATACTTCATCGGCCCGCGCACGAATCTGCTCTTCGGCTACTCCCACTTCTGGCGAGGCGACAAAATCCTGGCGCCACAGGATGCGGATTTTTTCTACGCGCAGTGGGAAACGAACTTTTGAACGCTAGACGTAGGACGGACAATCCTGTCCGTCGGATTCCGTCGATTTCCGAAAAACGGACAGGATTGTCCGTCCTACGACTTGGAGTTACGAAGCCGCCTCGCTCCTCACTTTGCTCCGTTGCAGACGAGGTCCATCAACCAGTGGTTGAGGTCTGATAGCATGATGTCGGTGACGCCATCGGGGCCGGGGTAGTGGCGGAGCGTTACTTTGCAGCCAGCGGTGTGGAGCAGGCGGAGGTCGTCGCAGACGCGGGTTTCGGGGTAGAGGTCGCTGTCGCGCGACGTGGTGAGCAGGCAGGGCAGGCTGCGTAGCTCGTTCACGCGGCGTAAGGGGCTCGAATCTTTCGGCAGCGGGCCATGCAGCGCGGCCACGCCCGCGTAGCGGCTGGGGTTGTTCCAGGCGACGCGCATCGCCATCGTGCCGCCGCTGTCGCGACCGGCAACGAAGATCCGCTTCGGGTTGATGTTGAACCGGCGCTGGGCCGCGTCGATGCTCTCTTCAACTCGCGATTCAGCACACTCGATCGAATCGAGCGTTTGGTTCCAGTCGAAACGGCCGCGGATTTGCTTGTCGGGCCGCGAGCCACGCGGAGCGATCGCCACGTAGTTGCGCATGCTCACCAGCGGCATGATCTGGCGTAGCTCTTGCTCGCTACCGGCGTCGCCATGCAGCCAGACGAGCAGCGGATACGCGTAGCTCTCTTCGTAGTGAATGGGAGCGAACGTGGCGAAGGGCAGCTCGGTTTGCGGAGCTGCGAATCGCCGCGGTTGAGCTAGCCATTCATGCTTGTGTTTGATTCCTGTGGATGAGAGAGAAGGTGTCAGTTTGCTTGGGCCAATGGCAATACGATTCATATTGAATTTTTTTGCGGGGTTGGTTGGGTCGCCCTGAGGAAACGATTGACGAAACTTCGAACGTTCAAGTTGCTCGAATCGGGAATGGGCTTCCGTGCTAGCAGCAAGCCAGGCGGGTGCGCTGAATCGCGCGTGACGATGGCGGTTGTAAACTAGCAAGGCATGGATGTCAACGGCGGAACAGCGGGGAGCCGGGAGCTTGGAGCAGGGAGTAAGAATTCTGTTCTCTTACTCCCCGCTCCCTGTTCCCCGCTCCACGCTTTTACACAAGCTTTGCCATAGTTGCGACGAGCGATTTCACGGCATCGACGCTCTTTTGGAACGCGGTTTTTTCGTCGGCCGTAAGTTCCAGTTCCACAATCCGTTCAACGCCGCTAGCACCCAGCACGACGGGCACGCCGACATAATATCCGCCCACGCCATATTCCTTGTCGCAGTACGCGGCCACGGGGATCAACCGCTTCTGGTCGCGAACCACGGCGCCGACCATCTGGGCGGTCGCGGCGGCCGGGGCGTAGTACGCGCTGCCGGTCTTGAGCAAGGAAACGATCTCGGCCCCGCCGTCGCGCGTGCGCTGCACGATCTCGGCCAGTCGCTCT
This sequence comes from uncultured Planctomycetaceae bacterium, assembly GCA_964526975.1. Classification (GTDB taxonomy): domain Bacteria; phylum Planctomycetota; class Planctomycetia; order Pirellulales; family Lacipirellulaceae; genus JABDGM01. The sequence continues at coordinate 872 of CAZGMU010000328.1, read as the reverse complement.
TTCTTGATAAGCTGCGTCACGGGAATGCCGCCGACGCTGGTGCAGCTTGGAATCGGCACCATCGTATCGCCGTGGCCGCCCATGAGAAGCGCGCTGATGTCTTTCACGCTCACGCCCAGTTCGAGCGAAAGGAACGTGCGGTAACGGGCCGTATCGAGCACGCCGGCCTGGCCGATCACGCGCTGCGGATCGAAGCCAGTCACTTGAAACGCGCGTTGCACCATCGCGTCGAGCGGGTTCGAAACGACGATTACCACTGCGTTTTTGCTGGTGCGTTTTACGTTTTCGCAGACGTCGGTCATGATCTTGGCGTTCGTCGCCAAGAGATCGTCGCGGCTCATACCGGGCTTGCGGGGAATGCCGGCCGTGATGACGACGACGTCGCTATCGGCGGTGTCATCGTAGCTGTTGGTGCCGACGATGTTGCAATCCATGCCGACAATCGGCGACGACTGCAACAAATCGAGGGCCTTGCCCTTAGGCATGTCGCCGGTTTGGGGGATGTCCAGGAGGACGATGTCACCAAGTTCCTCGGCCGCACACCAATGGGCAGTGGTAGCGCCGACATTGCCGGCTCCGATGACAGTGATTTTGGCACGTCGCATGAGGGGGAGGTTCTCCAGGGCGATGATTGGTTTGGTTATGTCGTTATGAGTTGTATGGTGGCAAGGTGTCGGGGGTCGGGTGTCAGGTGTCAGTCCATTTTTCTGACACCTGACACCCGAAACCTGACACCTAACATCCGACACCTTCTTCCGCAACGAGTATCGCGCCTCGCTGGTTGGGGTGCAAGTGGGTGTTTTTCTGGAGAGGTTGAGCTAAGCCGCAAGCGGCGGTGGGGGTTACATGGGGTGTTTTCCTTTTTGTTTGGT
>CAZGMU010000327.1:0-5691 GCA_964526975.1 uncultured Planctomycetaceae bacterium | reverse complement strand
AGATCGAGTTCACGAAGCCGGGGCGACGGTAGTCGGTCTCCAGCTCGCTCATCATTTCGGTCGTGATGCGTTCGCGGGCGTGGGTCCAGGCGTCGAGCACCTGGTTGTAACGCTCGCCCTCGGTGATGATACCGCGTTGATACAGCTTGTTCTTGCGTAGAACTTCTTTTTCCGCGGCCGCGATAATGCGAGTCTTGGCTTCGGGCGTGATCAAATCGTCTGTCGCGAACGACAAACCGCTGCTCGTCGCATTGCGGAAGCCGAGCTGGTTCATGTCGTCGAGCAACGAAATCGTTTTGCTACGACCGATGAACTGGTAACAATCGCTAATCACGCGGGCAAGCTGCGACGAACGAAGCGGCACGTTGTAGAACGGCATGCCCTTGGGCAGCACGTTGTTGAAAACCACGCGGCCCACGGTGGTATCGATCACGGCGCCATAAGCCGATGGGTTGCCCATCTCCTCGCGCAGGCAACGGCCCTTGGGCAGACGAACCTTGATCTTGGCGTGGGTGTGGACTTTGCCAGCGGCATAGGCCATTTCCACTTCAGCCATCGACGAGAACCGCATGTCGTCACCCTTAGCCTCGGGCACGCTCATCGTCAGGTAGTAGCAACCCATCACCACGTCTTGCGACGGGCTGATGATCGGCGCACCGTTGGCCGGGCTGAAGATGTTGTGCGTGCTCATCATCAGCGTGTGCGCTTCGACCTGGGCTTCGATCGAGAGCGGCAAGTGGACGGCCATCTGGTCGCCGTCGAAATCGGCGTTGAAGCCTTTGCACACCAGCGGATGGAGCTGAATGGCGTTGCCTTCCACGAGCGTCGGCTCGAACGCTTGAATACCCATGCGATGGAGCGTTGGAGCACGATTCAGCAGCACCGGATGATTGCGGATCACCTCTTCGAGAATATCCCACACTTCATCATCCTTGCGCTCGAGCATCTTCTTCGCGCTCTTGATCGTATCGGCGTGGCCGAGCTCCTTGAGGCGACGAATGATGAACGGCTGATACAACTCGAGCGCGATCTTCTTCGGCAAACCGCACTGGTGCAGCTTGAGGCGTGGACCGACGACGATCACGCTACGGGCCGAGTAATCGACGCGCTTGCCAAGCAAGTTTTCGCGGAAACGACCCTGCTTACCTTTGATCATGTCGGTAAGCGACTTGAGCGGACGATTCGACGAGCCGAGCACCGGGCGCTTGCAACGGTTGTTGTCGAACAGCGCGTCGACCGATTGCTGCAACATGCGCTTTTCATTGCGGATGATGACTTCCGGCGCGTTGAGGTCGATCAGCTTCTTGAGGCGGTTGTTGCGGTTGATAATGCGACGATAAAGGTCGTTCAAGTCGCTCGTGGCGAAGTTGCCGCTATCGAGCAGCACCAGCGGACGGAGATCGGGCGGAATGACCGGGATCACGTCGAGGACCATCCACTCGGGCTTGTTATCTGAATCACGGATCGCTTCGACTGTCTTCAGGCGGTTGATGAGATCCTTGGCTTTTTGCTTCGAGCCGGTTTCCTTGAGCTCCTCGCGCAGCTCGACCGAGAGCTTCACCAGATCAAGGCCTTGCAGCAACTTGCGGATCGCTTCGGCGCCCATCGACGCCTCGAAGGAATTCTCGCCGAACTGCTCGCGGGCCTGGCGGTACTCTTCTTCGGTCAAGAGTTGTTGCGGCTTGAGCGACGTATCGCCGGGGTTGGTAACAACGTAATCCTGGAAGTAGATCACCTTTTCCAGGCTCGTGGTCTTCATGGCCAAGAGGCTGCCGAGGCGGCTGGGCATAGCCTTGAAGAACCAAATATGCACGACCGGCGCGGCCAGCTCGATATGGCCCATGCGCTTGCGACGGACGCGGCTGTGAGTCACTTTCACGCCGCAGCGATCGCAGATCATGCCCTTGTACTTCATGCCGCGGTACTTGCCGCAGGCGCACTCCCAGTCCTTTTCCGGTCCGAAGATGCGCTCGCAGAAGAGGCCGTCCTTTTCCGGGCGGTAAGTACGGTAGTTGATCGTTTCTGGCTTCTTCACTTCGCCGAACGACCAGCTACGGATGTCATGCGGGCGGGCCAGGCTGATCTTTACCGACGCGTAGTCGTTGATGCGATCATAACTAGCGGTGTCTAAAATGCTGCTCATATTCCAATGCCTCTCAAATGGAGGTAATGCAAAAATCTTCGGTCAAAACTGTTCTATTCGGAATGATTCAGGCGTCTCCCTCGCTCGGACACTCCCAAACCGTTTCTGTTTTTCCATCGTTGCCAACGGCCGCGACTCGAATAACCCAACCATGGACAGTGAATCCATCGCCGGAAAAATCGATCTCTTCAAGTGCATCGGTCACGGTCAGTTCATATAGGATTTCTGGAGCTAACACGACACGATCACCAAGTGGCTCAATCCACAGCTCCCGATCCGCGCCTGTAATATTTCTCACGCGAATCGCATGGGTCAACGTGGTTGTGGGAACGGTTGGCATAAATCACTAGGGCGTCAGCAGGTGCGCCGCGTACCGCAATAATTCCGCACGACCAGCAGCACTTGGGTTTTCGGGCATGAGTCGGCATGCAGCTTCGTACGCAATCGCCCAATTTACAGCCTGTTCGGCCGTCAATCCGATGTCGTTTAGTTCCTACAGTGTTAAAGTTGCAATTCTTGTTCGCGCCTCGTCGCTTCCACGACCCCAATTCATTCTTTGCCCGAACATGGCGGGCGACATACCGTGCGGAAGACTTTCCCGCATCAGTTCCGCCACCTCATCCATCGATTTCGGTGGATTGAACATTTAGAACCGGAGTTAGATCCTTCTTTTCTCCAACTGCATATTCAGTCCCAGGCCGCGGATTTCATTCGTAAGCACGTCAAAGCTCGCCGGCGTGCCGGCTTCGAGTGTGTTCTCGCCTTTGACCATCGATTCGTAGATCTTCGTGCGGCCTTCGACGTCGTCGCTTTTTACCGTTAGGAGCTCCTGCAGGATGTACGCGGCGCCGTAAGCTTCGAGCGCCCACACTTCCATCTCACCAAACCGCTGACCGCCGAACCGTGCCTTGCCACCCAGCGGTTGCTGAGTGATAAGCGAGTACGGACCTGTGCTGCGGGCGTGAACTTTGTCGTCCACAAGGTGGTGCAGTTTGAGCATGTAGATGTAACCGACCGTGGTTTCCTGCTCGAATGGCTCGCCCGTGCGGCCATCGAACAACCGCATCTTGCCATGCTTCGGCAAACCGGCTTCGGCCAGCGTCTCGTTGATTTGGGATTCCTCCGCACCATCAAATACTGGCGTGATCGCTCGGAAACCAAGCTTGGCGCCAGCCCAACCCAGATGGGTTTCGAGAATCTGCCCCACGTTCATGCGGCTCGGCACGCCAAGCGGATTGAGCATGATCTGGATCGGGGTGCCGTCTTCGAGGAATGGCATATCTTCGACCGGCAAAATCTTCGAGATAACACCCTTGTTACCGTGGCGACCAGCCATCTTATCGCCGACCGAAATCACGCGTTTCGTGGCGATGTAAACCTTCACCATCTGGAGCACGCCGCTGCGAAGCTCGTCGCCGCGCTTCATCGAGTTCAGCTTGCGATCGCGAGCGTCGATGGCTTCCTCGACGTTCGGCCAAAGTTGCTTATAGGCCTTTTCAGCGTCTTTCTTCTTCTGCGGGCTGCGCAGATCGAGTTTGTCGATGCTGAACTTTACCGCCTGCTCGGCAACGAAGGCGTGGTCCTGATCGTGGACCAGCGGATTGCCGTCCTCGTCGGTGATCTTCTTGCCGATGATCGTTTCGATTTCGGCGATCAATTCGCCAAACACCGAAGCGATGCGCTCGTTGCCTTCCTTCTCGGCCGCTTTGAGCGAGCGCTCGAACTCCTTGCGCTGCTCCTCGGTGAGGCTCATGCGACGGGAGAACCGCTGCGTATCGATGACGATGCCTTCGACGCCGGATGGCACTTCGAGCGAATCGTTCTTCACATCTTCACCGGCGCGGCCGAAGATCGCGTGGAGCAGCTTCTCTTCCGGCGTCAGTTCGGTCTTGCTCTTCGGCGAAACCTTGCCGACCAGGATGTCGCCCGGCTCGACAAACGTGCCGATCTGCACGATGCCATTTTCGTCCAGGTTGCGAAGCATCTTTTCGCTGACGTTCGGAATATCGCGAGTGAATTCCTCGCGGCCGAGCTTCGTCTCGCGAATTTCGACATCGAACTCCTCGATATGGAGCGACGTGTAGGTGTCGTTCTTCACCAGCTCTTCGCTGATGATGATCGCGTCTTCGAAGTTGTAACCTTCCCACGACATGAACGCGACAAGCACGTTCCGCCCCAGGGCCAACTCGCCCTGGTAGGTCGCGGCGCCGTCGGCGATCACCTGGCCTTTTTCGACTTTGTCGCCAACCTTGACGATCGGCTTTTGGTTCTGGCAGGTGCGCTCGTTGAGGCCGACGAACTTGCGCATGCGATGCACCTCCGGACCGATTTCGATCCGGTCGGCGTCGACATACGTGACCGTGCCCTTGTGCCCGGCGCGAATGATCATGCCGGAGTGAAGCGCGACATCGCGTTCCAGACCCGTGCCTACGATCGGCGGCTCGGTGACTAGGAGCGGCACGGCTTGCCGCTGCATGTTCGAACCCATGAGGGCGCGGTTCGCGTCATCATGCTCGAGGAACGGAATCAGGCCAGCCGACACGCCAATCATCTGGCTTGGCGTCACGTCGATGTACTGAATCTGATCGACGGGAATCAACTCAAAGTCGGCACGGTGACGAGCGACAATGGTTTCGCCTTGGATCTTGTCGTTCTCGATCGGCGAGTCGGCCGAAGCGACGAACGCTTCCGATTCCTCATCAGCACGCAACCATACGACTTCGTCCATCAACTTGCCCTTGGTCACCTTGCGGTACGGCGTGATGAGGAAGCCGTACTCATCGACCGAGGCGTACATCGCGAGGCTCGAAATGAGGCCGATGTTCGTGCCTTCAGGAGTCTCGATCGGGCAGATGCGGCCGTAGTGCGAAATATGCACGTCGCGCACTTCGAAGCCCGCTCGCTTGCGATTCAAACCGCCCGGGCCGAGCGCCGACAGTCGGCGTTCGTGCGTGAGCATCGAGAGCGGGTTCGTCTGGTCGACGACTTGCGACAGCTCGCCGCGGCCGAAGAAGTACTCGATCGCCGCCGAGATGCTTTTCGGGTTGATCAGGCTGCGCGGCGTCATGTCCTCGACATCCTTGAGGCTCATCCGCTCTTGAACCGTGCGACGAAGCTTCAAGAAGCCCTTCCGCATTTCATCGGATGCAAGCTCGTCGATCGTTCGCAGACGACGATTGCCCAAGTGGTCGATGTCGTCGACGTGGGCATTGCCCTCGCCCGTGATCAACTGCATCAGATACTTGACCGCATTGATCAGGTCGGCCGGCCGCAGAACCATTTCGTCTTCCGGCACCGTAAGGTTCAGCTTGCGATTGATGCGAAACCGCCCGACGCGACCCAGGCGATAACGATTCGTGTCGTAGAACTTTTCGTGGAACAGCGCCTTGGCCTTCTCCAATTGCGGCGGATTGCCCGGACGCAGGCGTTGGTAGATGCGGAGCAGCGCTTCTTCATGACTCGAAGTGCCATCGTCGGCCATCGCATTGAGCAATAGCGGCGTGGCGGGCGGCTCCATGACCTCAACCAGCTTGAGGCCGGAATCGCAG